>NZ_JBHYWP010000005.1:0-9757 GCF_042751845.1 Streptomyces sp. NPDC059398
GCACGTCGGGGGTCCGTGGCTGCCCGGACCCCGGACAGAAGGCCCTGAGGGCTGTCCCGTCATCCCTCAGCCGCGCGACGCCCGCAGCCCCTTGGGCACGAGCAGCCGCTGGACGAGCGCGATCAGCCCGTCGGCGGCGAGCGCCAGGGCCGCCACCCACAGGGCCGCGGCGATCACCCCTTCGAGACCGTAGTTGGCCTGGCCGAGGACGATGTCCCCGAGACCGCCGCCGCCGGCCACCGTGGCGAGGGTCGCGGCGGAGATGACGTACACCACCGCGATCCGGATCCCGGAGAAGAGCAGCGGGAGGGCCAGCGGCAGCTCCACCTTGAGCAGGACCTGCAGGGGTGTGAGACCCATCCCGCGTGCGGCCCGGACCATGTCAGGGTCGACCTGGTCGACGGCCAGATACGCCTGGCTGAGGATCGGCGGGATGGCGGTGATCAGCAGCGCGACGGCGATGTTGACGAAGTTGAGGCCGAAGATGCCCAGGCCGATCGCGATGACCGCGAGGTTGGGCAGGGCACGGCCCACGTTGGAGATGCTGGTGGTGACGAACTCACCGCGGTGCAGATGTCCGAGCCAGAGCCCGACGGGCACGGCGACCACCAGCGAGACGGCGATCACGATCGCGCACATCCAGATGTGCTGCCCCGTCTTCTCCAGCATCAGCGACAGCCGCTCGTGCATGAAGGTGAACGAGCCGACGAAGGTGTCCATTTACGCGGCCTTCCTGCTCCGGGCCCACGGCGTGAGCAGCCGTCCGGCGAGTACCAGCAGTCCGTCGGCGGCCAGCGCCAGGATGACCGCGAGTACGCCCGCCCCGATGAACTGGGTGTTGAACGGCGACTGCAGCGCCTTGAGGATCAGCGAGCCGAGGCCCGAGTCGATGACGTACGCGGCGATGGCGACGGTCCCGATGGTCATCACCGTTGTGACCCGCAGTCCGGAGATGACGGACGGCAGGGACATCGGCAGCTCGACCTTGAAGAGGATCTGCCGCCGGGTCAGTCCCATACCCCGCGCCGCGCGCACCGCGTCCTCAGGGACTTCGCGCAGCCCGGTGAGGATCGTGGTGAACAGCAGATAGAGGCTGTACGCGATGAGGGCGATCTCCACGGTGAGCACCGAGAACCCGGTGACCGGGACCAGGAGCTGGAAGAGCGCCAGCGGCGGCACCGTGTAGAGGAACGACGAGAGGGCGGAGGCCGGCATGGCGAACCACCCCTGGAAGTGGGCGAGTACGGCCATCAGGAAGGCCACCACGAAACCGGCCACGACGGCGATGAGGGTGAGTTCGATGTGCTGGACGAGCGCGGGCCAGAAGAGCGACGACCAGTGCGCGGTGAACCAGTCCATACAGAAGGTGGAGTTGTTCGCCACGCAGGCGCTGGGGCTCCCGTAGTCCGGGATGACAGGTCCCGCGCTCATGCCGCGCCCGCCTTCCGTACGGAGTCCATGGACGCGGTGCCGATGACCGTTCCGCCGTCCCCGGTGACCCGTACGGCGTCGGCACCTTCGGCCACCATGAGGGAGAGCGCGGAGCGGAGCGTGGCCTCGCCCGGGAGAGCGGGCAGCGCGTCGGTGCCGGTGGCCGGGGTGAGTTCCAGATCGCTGAGCCGGACCAGGGAGAGGCGCTTCAGTCCGCGGTCGGCGCCGAGGAACCGGGCGACGAAGTCGTCGGCCGGCTTCTTCAGCAGGGTACGGGGCGAGTCGTACTGGGCGAGTCTGCCGCCCTCACGGAGGATCGCGACCCGGTCGCCCATCTTCACGGCCTCGTCGATGTCATGGCTCACGAAGATCACCGTTTTGCGGATGCGCTCGTGCAGCGCCAGGAACTCGTCCTGGACGTGTTCGCGGGTGATCGGGTCGAGCGCGCCGAACGGCTCGTCCATCAGCATGACCGGCGGGTCGGCCGCGAGGGCGCGGGCGATACCCACTCGCTGCCGCTGGCCGCCGGAGAGCTGGTTGGGGTAGCGCGACCCGTACTCGCCGGCCGGCAGGCCGACCAGGTCGAGCAGTTCCGCCACCCGGTCCTTGGTGCGCTTCCTGTCCCAGCCGAGGACCTTGGGGACGGTGGCGATGTTCGCCGCGATCGACAGATGGGGGAAGAGGCCCGTCTGCTGGATGACGTAGCCGATCGAGCGGCGCAGCTGGATGGGGTCGAGATCGCGGATGGAACGGCCGCCGATGCGGATGTCTCCGCCGGTCGGCTCGGCGAGCCGGTTCACCATCATCAGCGCGGTGGTCTTGCCGCTTCCGGACGGGCCGAGCAGTACGCAGATCTCCCCCGCTGGCACCGTCAGCGACAGGTCGTCGACCGCGGGCGATGCGGAGTTGGGGTAGGTCTTCACCACGTGGTCGAAGACGATCTCCTGCGCGGAGGCGGAAATTTTATGGCTTTCCTGGCT
The DNA here is from genome assembly GCF_042751845.1 of Streptomyces sp. NPDC059398. NCBI lineage: Bacteria > Bacillati > Actinomycetota > Actinomycetes > Kitasatosporales > Streptomycetaceae > Streptomyces > Streptomyces sp. NPDC059398. The sequence goes on from NZ_JBHYWP010000005.1 coordinate 2,412, forward strand.
CATTGGGGGCTTTTCTCCTGGAGGGCGACGGAAGGTCGCGGATGGGGTGGGCGGGGCGCCGCCGCGGTCGTCGCGCGGCGGTCTGTCCGCGTCAGCTGATGCCGTTGGCCTTCAGGAACTTGGCCGCGACTTCGGAGGGGGCGAGCCGCACGGTGTCGACCGCCCGGTTCATCTCGCGTACCGCCTGGTCAGTGAGGAGCGCGTCCACCTTGTTCAGCGTCCTGGCGAATTCCGGGCCCTGCTTCTCCTGTACGCCCTTGCGTACGACGGGGGCCACGTTCTGGAAGCCGTAGTAGCCCTTCGTGTCGTCGAGCAGGGTGTAACCCCCGCGCGCGAGCTGCGGGTCGGTGGTGAAGACGTCCGCTGCCTGGACCTGTCCGTGGTCGAGCGCGGAGTACTGCAGGCCGATGTTGAGGGTCTTCACCTCGGTGTTGTGCAGCCCGTACGTCTTCACCATGTCGTGGTAGCCGAGTGCGCCCTCCATGTTGTCGGGGTACTCGGCGAAGACGACGTGTCCCGCCTTCCTCAGATCGCTGATGGTCCTCAGTCCGTGCTTCTTGGCGAAGGCGGGCTTGACGGCGATCGCGTCGCGGTTCTGGAAGGGGGTCGGGTCCAGCATCGTCAGCCCGCGGGTCTCCTCGTAAGCCCTGGCCGCCCGGTAGGTCCCGGCGGCGGAGTGCGGGACCGTGCCGCTCCGGGCCAGAACCTGGAGGATGACCCCGGTGTACTCGGGGTACAGGTCGATCTGGCCGGAGGTGAGTGCCCCGTCGATGACGGTGGTGCTGCCGATGTTCGACTTCAGCTCCACGTCGTAACCGGCCTTGGTCAGCGCCTGTTTGTACAGCTCACCGATGATCCACTGCTCGGTGAACTCCTTCGCCCCGATGACCACGGTGGGTTTGCCCGCCGTCTCGGAGACGGCGCCGCAGCCCGACAGGGCGCCGAGGAGGGCGAAGGCCAGACAGGCGGCCAGGACCCGCGCGGAGTGGCGGGCCGGGGGGCGGCGCAGCGGCCGGCGGCCCGCCGCCGGGAGTACGGCCGCGGGCGCGCGGCGAAGGCCCCTCACACCTGGTCCCGGGGGACGCTGAAGGACCAGGTACGGGTGAAGACCTCGCGCTCGTCGTCGCCCGCGCCCTCGAAGGCGGAGAGCTGGTTGACCACGAGGAAGTCCGTCGCGTCGGCGGTCATCCGGGACCGGGTGCTGATGCGTGTCGCCCAGTCGCCCCGGCTGATGGACTCCTCGCGCTCGCTCTCCACGGACGCGGACAGCGGGTCGCCCTCGACCAGCCGGAAGCGGTTGAGGTCGCTGCCGGTACGGGTCAGGCCGTCGGCCCGGTCGGTCATGGTGCCGTCGGCCGGGGTGGTGACGATGGTCTGTTCCCCGGTCTCGTGGTCGTAGCCGACCCGCCGGGCACCGGGCAGCGGTACCAACTCAATGCTGTGCGGGGGCACTTCGAGCGGCGGACCGTACGGGCGCAGCTCCGCGTCCTCGGCGGGGCGCGGTGCGCGTACCGGCAGGGTCAGCTCGCCGTACTCGGTGTCCAGTTCGAGCGCCACCTGCTCCGGTGAGGGCCAGATCCACGGCCACAGCGAGGCGGAGACGGAGACCCGGAGCCGGTTGCCGACGCCGAAGGCGTGGCCGATGGCGAACAGCGGCACCGTCACCTCGTAGGCGCGGCCGGGCTCCAGCGGGCGCGGGTCGGTGTGCCCGTCCCGGTGGGTGAGATTGAGGAAGCCCGTGGTGACCAGCTTGGAACTGCCGTCGGGCCGGACTTCGCAGAGCCGCACGGCGAGTTGCGCCTGCGGCCGGTCGCTGGTGACGCGCAGGGTCACCTCGGGGACGCCGAGGATCTCAAGACGCTCGGTGAGGGCGGGCCCGGTGAAGGTCTGCGAGCGGCCGTCGTCCGCGGCCTGGTCCCCGTACTGCCCGGGTATGTCACCGAACTTGAGGAAGTCGCCGCCGGACGCGCCGAGTGCGAGCGGTGAACGCAGCACGGCCGTGCCGGGGCCCCCGCCGAGCAGGCTGAGCGGCAGAACCGCGGCCTCGACACCGGGGGCCGGCCAGGAGGGTTCGGCGACCCAGCGGCCGGGGCGGTTCTCCAGGTCGGAGCCGACCGGGGCCGGGTCGGGTATCCAGGCGCGCAGGGCGGGCTCGTCCATGATGCCGTTGTCGGCTCCGGCCATCCAGTGGTCGAACCAGCGCACGCACTCGCCCTGGAAGTCCATGGCAGGGCCGGGCTCGGCCTGGTGGGGGTAGGTGTGCGCCCAGGGGCCGAGCATGGCCTTGACCGGTACCCGCAGGTTCTCCATGAGCCGGAGGACGGCGCCGCGGTACGGGTCGAGCCAGCCGCCGACCGCGTACACCGGCACCTTGATGGCCGTGTAGTCCTCGCAGACGGATCCGTGCTGCCAGTAGGAGTCGCGGCGCTGGTGGGTCAGCCACTCCTCGGCGTACGGGACGGTCCGCTCCAGGCGGTCGAGCCATTCGTCGCGCCAGGAGTCGCCGAGCACGGCCGGGTCGGACGGGCGGGCGTTGTACGCGAGCATCGTCGCGGCCCAGGGCAGCATCTCGGATGCGAGCAGGGAGCCGCCCGCGTAGTGCACGTCGTCGGCATAGCGGTCGTCGGTCGAGCAGACGGTGACGACACAGCGCAGCTGGGGCGGCTGGAGGGCGGCTATCTGGAGGCCGTTGAAGCCGCCCCAGGACTTGCCGATGATGCCCACCTGTCCGTCCGACCAGTCCTGCCGCTCGATCCAGGCGAGGACTTCGAGCGCGTCGGAGAGTTCGGTGGCGTGGTACTCGTCGAGCATGATGCCGCTGGAGTCACCGCTGCCCCGGCAGTCGACCCGCACAGCGGCGTAGCCGGCCCGCGCGAACTGGCCGTGCAGCGTCACGTCGCGCGGGGCCGTCCCGTCGTTCTTGCGGTACGGGATGTACTCCAGGACCGCGGGAACCGGTCCTGCCGCGTCGGCGGGCAGCCAGACACGGGCGGCGAGACGGGTGCCGTCCTCCAGCGGGATCCAGACATGGCGGAGGACGCGTACGGGGTGCTGTGCGGGGGCGGGGTCGGTGGTGGCAGTGCTCATGTTTCGGCACCTTAGAGGAGCCTCACATTCCGTTTGTCCTGAGTGCCCCCGTTTTACTTGCTTGTTCAACCGTGAACAAAAGCACAGGCATAGGGCGGCCCATTATGGGTAAACACCCCACATTTGCACACTGGTGTAACTATGACCGGCGACAAGGGCGGATGACCGCCCGCCCCCGGCCGCGGCGGCAGGAGCGCTATGCGGCGCGACCGTACTCGGGCAGCACCAGGGCGGTGCTGGCAGCCGTGACCTGGCCCCCCGCAGGAAGATCGGTGCTGCCGCGCAGAATCGCGTTGCGCGCGTCGAGCTGCTCCGGGGTGCGGGGTGCGGTAGCGGCGGCGCCGTCCACGACGAGCGCCTGGTTCAGCTCCGCGAACTCACGGACCCTCCCCTCGTAGGCCGCGAAGGCCGCCGTGTGGTCGGCGTGGGTCGCCAGCTCACCCGCCAGGACGTACGCCCCGACCAGCGAAACACTCGACCCCTGGCCGGACATGAAGGAGGTCGCGTGGGCGGCGTCCCCCGCCAGAACCGTACGGCCGGTGGACCAGGCGGGCATATGGATCTGGCTCACCACGTCGAAGAAGAGGTCGTCGGCGTCCCTCATGGCCGCCACCATCCGGGGTATCTCCCACTGCACGTCGGGGAACCGCTCTGCCACCAGCTCGCGTTGGGCCTTCGGGTCACGGAACGCGGCGAAGGGAGCTTCCTCCTGTGCGAACGTCAGGAACCCGTGCAGCGTGTCGGCCAGCTCATGGGCGTAGAGGGTCGCGGCCCTGCCCGGAACGTTCCACATCCGGGCCTCGCGTTCGAGACCGAGGTCGTTGGGGAGCGTGAACCCGGCGAAGCAGTAACCGAGGTAGCGGTGGAACCGCTCTTCGGGGCCGAAGGCCAGCCGCCGGGTGTTGGAGTGCAGCCCGTCGGCGCCGATCACCAGGTCGAAGGTGCGCCGGGTGCCGCTGTCGAAGGTGACCTCCACGGCGTCGCCGCGGTCGTCCAGGGTCGCGATGGAGTCGCCGAACAGGAACTCGACGCGGTCCCGGACCAGACCGTAGAGGCAGTCGGCCAGGTCTCCGCGGCGCACCTCCAGATCGAGGCCCTCCGTGCCGCCGGCGACGGCCTCGGGGCGCACGGCGGCCACGACACCGCCGTCGGCTTCGAGGAAGGAGATCTTCCGGGTGTTCACATGGGCCCGCCGGAGCTGCGGCAGCATTCCCATCCGGTCCGCCACCTCGCGCGCGGTGCCCCGGACGTCGATCGCGTACCCTCCGCCGCGGAGCGCGGGGGCCTTCTCCACCACGGTGACCTCGAAGCCGTAGCGGTCGAGCCAGTAGGCGAGGGTCGGTCCGGCGATACTGGCGCCGGAGATCAGGATGGTGCGGTTGGCCGTGGGGTTCATCATGGGTCCTCCCCGTCCGGGCTCCCACCCGGAACAGTAGATGCCTGCTTTAGGTATCCTTATTGCGGACAGGGTGTGCCCGCGAACACCATCAACGAGCGCCACCATATAGATACCTGTTTTAAGTATGCAAATGGAGCCGGGATGAACACGCCCTCGCCGGATGGATCCGAGCACGGCAGCCGGGACGATGTACTGGCCGTGATGCCGCGTCTGGCACAGCTGAGCAATGCCATCAGCCGCGGCCGTCTGGCCCAGCACGCCATGGAGGCGGCCGGGATCACACTGGAGCGGCCGCCCTTCTCCGTACTCCTCGCCCTGCACTTCGCGGGCCGGCCGCTGCGGGTCAAGGAGATCGCGGAGGCGGTCCAGGTCGTCCAGCCCCATGCCACGCGCCAGATCCAGCAGTTGGAACGGCACGGCCTGGTGCGGCGGATCGGCGACCCCGACGACGGACGGGTCAGTCTGATCGAGCCGACCGAGAACGGGGCACAGGCCGCCGAGCGTTACGCCCACACGCTCATCGGGTGGTTCACCGGGGCCGTCGCCCACTGGCCGGAGCAGGACCGGCAAGACCTCGGCCGTCTGCTGACGCGCTTCGCGGACGAGGTGACGGAGCGGCTGGCGCTCCTCGACGGGCCGGAGTCGGCGCCCTAGTCGGGCGGCGCGGATCGAGCGCCGGGGCAGCACCGGCCCGGTGCGCCGTCGGCCCTCTGCCGGTCCGCTGTCGGTGCGATCCGGGGGGCGCCGGTGCGCTCGCCGAGAAAGCCCTGACCCGTGACCGGCTTCCTCACCGCAGTCGGCGCCGGACAACCGCTCACGCACGCGCACACAACTGCGCGAGCGCCTCTGCCGTTCCCCGCAAAGACGCAGCTCAGTGAGGTCCGAGCCGACGGATGCGGGCGGGACGTCGGCGCCGTCGAATCGGCGGGCCGGCCACCTGGTGTGCGACGGCGCCCAGCGGTGCCGTACCTTGGAGCAGTTGCTGTGCCGCGGTTTGGGTGGCGGTGACCGGTTCCTGTTTCTTCTGTGTGTCGATCTTGAGGTGACGTCCTATCAGCCAGGCCATGCAGTCGTCCGTGTTCCCCACGTGCTGATGTGTCGCACGTCTTCGGGGGCGGACGTCCCGCTGGCCTGAGTTGCGTCACCCTTCCCCGCAGTCTTCCTTCCCGGGTGCAGCTCTGCCGTCTGCCCCGGGCTTCGTGTTTGCCGGCTCTGGTGTGGCAGTCGGCAGGGCACCCCGATCTTTGGATCAGGAGTTCCTGTTGTCTTCCTCCGCGCTCGGCAACGAGCCACAGCACACCCCCCAGTCCTCCGAGCAGCCATCACCCCAACACCCGAAGACGGCCTTCGCCGCCCGGATTGCCCTCCTGGTGGTGTTGGGCGCCGAGCTCCTGAACCTTCTCGACCAGTCGGTCGTGCTCACCGCGCTGCCCGCGATCCAGGAGTCGACCGGCGCGGGTCCCTCCGCGGTGCAGTGGCTGACCACCGGCTACTCGCTGCCCGTCGCTGTCGGACTGATCACCGGTGGACGCCTCGGCGACCTCTACGGCCGACGCAGGATGCTCCTGATCGGCGCCATGGTGTTCACTGCGGGCTCTCTGCTGTGCGGGCTCGCTGCCGGGCCGGGTGTGCTGATCGGCGCCCGCCTGGTCCAGGGTGCGGGCGTAGCGCTGATGATTCCGCAGGTTCTGGCCACCATCCATGTCGCCTTCGACGGCGCGAGCCGCAGCCAGGCGTTCGGACTGTACGGGGCGGTCCTGTCCCTCTCGAACGTGCTGGGTCCGATCATGGGCGGGCTGCTCACCGAGGCGGATCTGTTCGGCCTGTCGTGGCGGCCGGTCTTCCTGGTCAACGTGCCCGTCGGCCTCGCCGTGCTCGTCCTGGGGCGCAGGTTCATCCCCGAGTCGACCGCCCGCAGGGCCGACCGGCTCGACCTCACCGGCGTGCTGCTGTCCGCCCTGGCCATCGTTCTGATCGTCTTCCCCATGTCGGAGGGGCATCTGCGTCACTGGCCGCTGTGGTGCTTCGCCATGCTCGCCGCAGGCGTCCTCGCGCTGGGTGGCTTCCTGCGCCAGCAGCAGCGTGGGCAGGACAACGCACCCCTCGTGCCCCTGCCCCTCTTCGCGAGGCGGCAGTTCTCCGGCGGCATGGCCGCGCAGCTGATGCACGGCCTGCTGTGCGGGCTGTTCTTCATGACCTGGACGCTGTATCTCCAGCGGGGTCTGGGCATGAGCCCTGTTGTTGCGGCACTGGCCTTCGTGCTGCTCTCCATCGGAGAGCTGGCCGGCGCATCCATCGCGGCGAAGAGTGCCGGGCGCTTCGCCCGCCGTCTCCCCCAGACCGGGGCCCTCATCACGCTCGCCGCGATGGCCGGTTACGGGTTCCAAGCCGGCGCAGAGCAGGGGGATCTGGGCCTGCTGAGGATGTCCGCTCCAGTGGTCCTGATCGGGTTCGGTCTCGGTATGGTCGGCGGCCCGCTGGCCGACCTGTCGCTGGCCAAGGTCCCGCAGGAGGACGCCGGGGCCGCCTCGGGCCTCTTCAACACCGCCATGCACCTGGGCATCGCCCTGGGGACCGCCCTGAGCGCCCTGGTGTTCTTCGCGACCACCAAGGGCTCGTCCGAAGCGGCTCTCAATCGTGACGGGTTCCTCACCGTGCTCTGGTGGGCCGGCGGCCTCCTCGCGCTGATGTGGTCCCTGATGTTCTGCTTGCCCCGGGGAGCCGGGAACCAGGCGGACTGAGCCCCGGGGGGGGGGGGGGGGGGCGCGCGTGGGCGCTCGGCGGGGGGGTGAGCCGCGCGATCGCGGGCGCGAGGTCGCGGGGGCGGGGGTGTGGGTGGGCGGGGGGGCGCGGGGGGGCG
>NZ_JBHYWP010000005.1:9767-19647 GCF_042751845.1 Streptomyces sp. NPDC059398
TTTTTGTGCCCATTTTTGTTTGGCTGGCCGGGGGGCGCGGGCACCCCGGGGTACGGCCCCCCGCCGGGCCCCGGCCATGCACCCCGACGGGGGCACGGGCCCTCAGCCTTCCTCGTCCTCGCCGTCTTCGGCGTCGTCCGGGTTGAAAGGGGCGCAGGCCCTGGCCGGGCCACTGGCGCTGATGTTGAACAGGCAGCGGCCTACCCGAGGCGGTCCGAAGGGCGGGCGGGCACACCATCGCGCCCGGCACCAGCCTGGGCGGGCAGCGGCAGCCACCAGGTGTAGACGTCCGGGTCGAAGGCGTGCAGGCGCTTGACGAGCCTGGCGGTCGACCAGGGCCAGCAGAAGGTGTTGATGCCCGGGAGGCCGAAGTAGTAGCCGGTGCTGCCACCGGCGTTGTAGGCGGTGTCGCGCAGCGCCTCGTGGAGAGAACGCTGATGGGCTGCTTCGGCCTCAGGCTTGACATCCAGAGCAGACGCCCCGCTGGCGCGCAGATGGTTGAGGGCAGCGGTGATGTAGCGGAGTTGAGCTTCGAGGACGGTGGGAACGGCGGTGGTGCCGGTGAGCAGATTCGGGCCGATGAGCAGGAAGAGGTTGGGATATCCGCTGACGCTGGTGCCCAGGTAGGCACGGCGGCTTTTGGCCCAGCTCTGGGCCAAGGTGCCCTCCGCGCCGTGCAGATGGGGGGCCAGCGGGATGTCGCCGATGTGGAATCCGGTCGCCAGGACGAGGACGTCGGCGCGGGTGCGGGTGCCGTCCGCGCCGATGACGTCGGAGCCCTCCACGGCGGTCACGCGGGTGGGACGCAGCCGTACGTTGGGCCGGGTGAGGGCGGTGTAGTAGGTGCTGGAGGTGATCAGGCGGCGGCCGCCGAAGGGGTAGTCAGGGGTAAGGGCCCGGCGCAGGGCGCGGTTCCGTACCGAGGAGCGCAGATGGAAGCGGGCCAGGGCCTCCAGGGGCCCCAGCAGGCGGGGGTGGCGCAGGGGGAATCCGATGGCTTCCTGGGTCCGGTGGTGCAGGCCGCGTAGGGTGCGGCGCGCTTGCGGGTGGTGTGCGAAGTACCGGTGGAGCCCTGGAGGGAGGGGGTAGTCGGGCTTCGGAAGGACCCACTGCGGTGTGCTTTGGAAGACGTCGACATGAGCCGCCTTCGGCTGGATCTCGGGCAGGAACTGGACGGTGGACGCACCGGTGCCCACCACGGCCACACGCCGTCCGGTCAGGTCGACTTCGTGGTTCCAGCGGGCGGAGTGGAAGGCGGTGCCGGTGAAGGTGTCGAGGCCGGGGATGTCGGGATGGCGGGGCTGGGTCCAGGGGCCGGTGGCGACGATCACGGCTCGGGCGGTGTACAGGCCCGAAGTGGTCCGCAGGTTCCAGCGGTGCGCTGCCGGCTCCCAGCGGACGCTCAGCACCTCGGTGTGGTAGCGGATCGCCGTGTGCGCACCGTGGGTTGCCGCGGTGGTGTCCAGATAGTCGAGGATCTCGGACCGGTCGGCGAAGCCCCGGCTCCACGTGTGGGGTGCGAAGGAGTATTCGTACAGCATCGCCGGTACGTCACAGCCGCAGCCGGGGTAGGTGTTGTCGCGCCACGTTCCTCCCAGACGACCGGACTTCTCCAACACGACGACGTCGTGGAAGCCGGCCCGGCGCAGCGCGATCACGGTGGCCACGCCGGAGAGGCCGGCCCCGATGACGACGACTTCCGCTTCATGATGTCGTTCGATGTTGTCGTCGGCCACCGGCGCGCGCCCCCTGTCTGCGTCGTGAGCATCCCGGCGCTGATGCCGAGCCACCCCGACCGCTTGCTCAGAGGGACGATCCTAGAGTCACCCATGCTCACTCGCAGTGATATGGCCGGCAGATACCTCGTCAGGGTGATCTTGCCGGGAAAATCTCAATGCAGTGCGTTCTCCGGTGTTTGGATGCCGCCCATGACGTTGAGGGACGAACTTCCCGGAACTCGTGGTCCCCACGCCGCCGCAGACGAGCCCGCATGGCATCTGCCCTACCCCAGTGGCTGGTTCTGCCTGGCGCGCTCGCGAGAACTGCCCCCTGGCAAGGTCCTGACCCGCCGTTTCATGGACGAGGACATCGTCCTCTACCGCACCCGTGATGGCCGTCCCCGCGCGGTACATCCGTACTGCCCCCACCTCGGCGCCCACTTCGGCGCCGGCGGCACCGTCGAGGGCCAGAACCTCGTGTGCCCCTTCCACCGCTTCGCCTTCGGCACGGCGCCTCTGGAAGTGGCCCCCGCATCCCCGGAGAGAAAGCCCAGGTCCCGGAGCGAGTACGGCCGCGCGCTCCGGCGAAGGTGGCTTGAGAACGCGGCGCTTCCGGAACCCGGGTCCTCCGGCCGGACGTCCGCATGCCGGGACGTGGGATTTCGGGGATGAAGCCCGTGTTACGGCGGCGCGAAAAGAACGGCGCGCGCCGACCGCAACCCTGCCGGGGCCGTAGCCGCGCACCGTCCACATCACCGGGGCGAAAGCCCAGTTCAGAGCGGTGGATCCGGTACTCCCCCGGCCCCGGCCGGGCCGCTGCGCAAACCTGTTCACACACCCTGGACGCGCATTGACGCGGGCTTCCCCGCATGGGTTACTGACGCCCGGACCGGCCCGGTGATCCCCCGCAGGTCCAGCGGCCGCGACTCCCGTGCGCCGCCCCTCGCACCGAGCGCGTCCCCGGCCGCGCCCGGAACGGCCAGAGAGAACCAGGGTGACCGGCATGGAGAGCGCACCGGAGAGGACGGCGGCCGTCGGCCGCCTGCGCCGCGCCGTGCCGCGCCCCGGCTCCACGCGTACACCGTCGCCCGCGGCCGGCCGCCGTTGTCCGTGCACCCGTTGCCGGTCGTGCACGGGTCCCCGTTCGTACACCGGTCGTCATGCGTACGCCGGTCGCCGTTCGTACACCGGTCGCCGTTCGTACACCGGCCGCCGTTCATGTACCGGCGGGCTGCCGGCCGGCGTGCCGCACCGCCGCCGCTGACGGCCCGGCCGGAATCCGGCCCGCTCCCCCGCCCCCAGGCCCAGGCCTTCCCCGGACCGCCGTTTCCCGGCGCCCTGCCCGGGTCGCCCAGCCGTGCCGGCTCCCGCCGTCCGGCCATCTCTTGATCCCTGGAGTACCCATGCCCGAGATGTCCGCGCCCCCGGACGAGCCGGTGACCGCCGGCTCGCCGCCCGCCGGGGCACCGAGCGCACCGAGCGCGCCTGCCGGACAGCCGCAAGCAGGTCCGGCCGCCGGCCCTGACGCCGGCCCTGACGCCGCTTCGGGCGCCGGTGCCGACGGTCCCGGTGGTCCCCGCGGTCCGGAGCGCGATCCCCGTATCGCCGCCGAGCGGGTGCTGCCGCTGCGTCACCCCTGGCGCTGGGTACTGACCGCGGTGGTCGTGGTGCTCGTCGCCCAGTTCCTCCACGGGCTGGTGAGCAACCCGTTCTACCAGTGGAGCCGGTTCTCGTACTGGTTCGTCCGACCCGTGGTGCTCGACGGACTGGTGATCACCCTCGAAGTCGCCGCGCTCAGCGCCGTGGCCGGGCTCATCGGCGGAGTGGTCCTCGCGCTCTGCAGGCTCTCGCCCAACCCGGTGCTCAGGTCGGTCTCCTGGGTCTACATCTGGCTGCTGCGCTCCGTACCGCTGATCGTCGTCCTGCTGTTCCTGTACAACTTCAGCGCGCTGTACCGGACTCTGAGCCTGGGCGTCCCGTTCGGGCCCGCCTTCTTCCGGTTCGACGAGTCCCATCTCGCCACGGACCTGGTGGTCGCCGTCGTCGGCCTCAGCCTCAACGAGGCCGCGTACGCGGCCGAGGTGGTCAGGGCCGGTGTGCTCTCCGTCGACCAGGGGCAGCACGAGGCGGCCTCGGCCCTGGGACTGCCGCGCGGCTTCCAGTTCCGCCGCATCGTCTTCCCGCAGGCCCTGCGGGTGACCGTGCCCGCCTATGTCAACCAGCTGATCGGCCTGGTCAAGAGCACATCCCTGGTCTTCTACGTCTCGCTGCTCGACCTCTTCGGCACCGTGCAGAGCCTGGGCAGCACCTACCCGGGGGACGTCGTACCGCTGCTGCTGGTGGCCACCTTCTGGTACATCGTCCTGACGAGCGCGGTCTCGGTGGTCCAGTTCTATGTGGAGCGCCGCTCCGCACGGGGTGCGCTGCGCACCGTACCGCCCACACCGCTGCAGCGGGTCCGTTCGGCGGTCCGCGGCGCCCGCGCCCGTATCGCGATCGGAGCGGGCATATGAGTGTCGGCGCGCCGGAGAGCAAGGAGTCCGCCGTCCGCGCCACTCCGGTGGCCGTGGAGATCCACCGGGCGCACAAGTGGTTCGGCGACCACCAGGTGCTGCGCGGCATCGATCTGACGGTCGAGCCCGGTTCGGTCACGGTCGTCATCGGCCCTTCCGGGTCCGGCAAGTCGACGCTGCTGCGTGCCGTGAACCATCTGGAGAAGCTGGACACCGGCCATGTGACGGTCGGTGGTGAGCCCGTCGGCGTACGGCATTTCCGCGGCCGGCTCAAGGAGTTGACCGAGCGTACGATCCGGGCCCAGCGCAGCCGTATCGGCTTTGTCTTCCAGCACTTCAACCTGTTCCCGAATCTGACGGTGCTGGAGAACATCGCCGCCGCGCCGACCGCCACCGGCCGCACCGACCGGGAGGGCGGCCGGGCCCTGGCCCGCGCGCTGCTGGAACGGGTGGGGCTGTCGGACAAGGCCGGTGCGTATCCCCGGCAGTTGTCCGGCGGGCAGCAGCAGCGGGTGGCCATCGCCCGAGCACTGGCCCTGGAACCGGGGGTGATCCTCTTCGACGAGCCCACATCGGCGCTCGACCCGGAGCTCGTCGGTGAAGTCCTGTCTGTCATACGTGAGTTGGCGGACGGGGGAACCACGCTGATCGTGGTGACCCACGAGATCGGCTTCGCACGCGAGATCGCCGACCAGGTGGTCTTCCTCGACCGGGGCCGCATCGTCGAGCAGGGGCCGCCGGGCCAGGTGCTGGACCACCCCCGCGAGACCCGCACGAGGGAGTTCCTCGGAAGGGTCCCCTGACAGGCCGTCACTCCCCGCCACCGGCCCAGGCCGGCGGCGGGCCTCTCTCCCCCGCCGCCCGCCACCACCGCATCCACTCCCAAGGAACCGACATGCCCCGCCGCAGAACACCTCTGTCCGCCCTCGCCGCCACCGGCACCGTCCTCGCCCTGGCCGCCGGTCTCAGCGCCTGCGGAAGCGGCAGCGCCAAGGACGGGCCCGGTTCACCGGAGGCCGCCGCCAAGGGGTCGGTGGTCATCGGCGCCGTCTCGAACGGGGCGGCCGAGCGGACCACCCTGCGCGTCCCCGAGGTGGCGGCCATCAGGTCTCAGCTGCCCAAGTCGGTAACCGCCGACGGGAAGCTGACCATCGGCCTGGGCATGCTCCCGGCCGGTTCGGCGCCCCTCGGATACGTCGGCGACGACCAGAAGACGGTGACCGGCTCCGAGCCCGATCTCGGCCGGCTGGTCGCCGCCGTCCTCGGTCTTCGTCCCGAGGTGAAGAACGCGACCTGGGAGAACCTGTTCGTCGGCATCGACAGCGGGCGCACCGAGGCGGGCTTCTCCAACATCACGGACACGGAGGAGCGGAAGAAGAAGTACGAGTTCGCCTGCTACCGCGAGGACAACCTCGGCTTCGAGGTGCGCAAGGACTCGCACTGGAACTTCGACGGCACGTACCGGAGCCTGGCGGGCCGGACCGTCGCGGTCGGCGCGGGCACGAACCAGGAGAAGCTGCTGCTCGAATGGCGCGCCAAGCTGGCCGCCGAGGGCAAGAAGCTGACGGTCAAGTACTACCAGGACAGCAACAGCACCTATCTGGCGCTGAACTCGAAGAAGATCGACGCGTACTTCGGCCCGAACCCGAGCCTCTCGTACCACATCACCCGCACCGCGCGGACCCCGCAGGCGACCCGGAGCGCGGGCACGTTCTCGGGCGCCGGGGCCTCGTTGCAGGGGCTGATCTGCGCGACCGCCAAGAAGGACAGCGGCCTCGCGAAGCCCCTGGCCGAAGCCGTCAACTACCTGATCAGGAACGGTCAGTACGCCAAGTGGCTGAAGGCGTGGCACCTCGGGAACGAGGCGGTGAAGTCAGCCGAGGTCAACCCGCCCGGTCTGCCGGTCAGCAACTCCTGAGCCCCGTAGAGACGAGCCCTGTAGAGACCTGCAGAGAGAAGAGAAGGCGCAGCATGTCCACCGAACTCCAGCCACCGCGGCCCCTCCCGCTGCCCGCCGTCCCACAGTCCACAGGACCCGCACCGCATCTGCTGGACAACCCGGCCTGGGCGGCGCTCGCCGGTCCGCACCGCCGCTTCGCCGAGACGGTCGGCCGCGCGGCGCGCTACCACACGGATGTCGCGCCCTTCGTCGCACTGGCGGATCCGGCGTCCCCCGCGGCCTGGGACGATCTGGCCGTGCTGGTCGGCCCCGGTGAGCAGACCGCCGTCAGCGGGGTCACGGCCGTGCCGGCCCACTGGGAGACGGTACGCAGCGGTACGGGGGTCCAGCTCGTCGCCGACACGCTGCGTACCGCCCGCGATCCTGAGGCCGTCCGGCTCACCCCGGCGGACGTGCCGGAGATGCTGGACCTGGTGAACCGGACCCGACCGGGCCCGTTCCTGCCCCGCACGATCGAACTGGGCGCCTACTGGGGGATCCGGCGCGGCGGGCGGCTGGTGGCGATGGCCGGCGAGCGGCTGCGCCCGCCGGGCCACACCGAGATCAGCGCCGTCTGCACCGATGCCGGGCACCGGGGCCAGGGGCTCGCCGGCCGGCTGGTGCGTCATGTGGCCCACGGCGTCCGGGAGCGCGGGGACACCCCGTTCCTGCATGCGGCGGCCGAGAACGAGAACGCCGTCCGGCTCTATCTCTCGATGGGCTTCGTGCTGCGCCGGCGCAATCTGTTCGTCGTGGTCCGCGTCCCGGGCGGCTCCCCTGCCGTACCGGAGGACCGGCTCCCCCGGACCTGACGTCCTTCCCGTACTCCTCCCGCCCCCTCAGGAAAGGCACCCCCAGCGGACATGTCTGCATCCCCGCCTCCCCGTTCCGCCCCCGCCCCTCTCTCCTCCTCCGTTCCCCCGGCCTCCGCGCCGCTTCATCTCGCCGTGGCGCTGGACGGCGCGGGCTGGCATCCCACGGCCTGGCGCGATCCCCGGTCAAGGCCGGACGGGCTCTTCACCGCCGGTTACTGGCTGGACGCCGTACAGGAGGCTGAACACGGGCTCATCGACTTCGTGACCTTCGAGGACGCGCTCTCGCTCCAGTCCACCGACCCGGCCGGGGACGACCAACGCACCGATCAGGTACGCGGCCGGCTGGACGCGGTGCTGACCGCGGCCGCGGTGGCACCACTGACCCGGCACATCGGGCTGGTACCGACGGCGGTGGTCACCCACACCGAGCCCTTCCACCTCGCGAAGGCCATCGCCACGCTGGACCACGTGAGCAGGGGACGCGCGGGCGTGCGGGTCCGGATCTCCGCCTCGGCGCACGAGGCGGCGCACTTCGGCCGCCGGGAGCTGCCGGAGTTCCGGCCGCGGGACTCCGGGCACCCGGCGGCTCGGCAGCTGATCCATGAACTGTTCGGCGAGGCCGCCGACTACGTGGAGGTGCTGCGCAGGCTCTGGGACAGCTGGGAGGACGACGCCGAGATACGTGACACCGCCACCGGGCGGTTCATCGACCGTACGAAGCTGCACTACATCGACTTCGAGGGCGAGCACTTCAGCGTCAAGGGCCCTTCCATCACCCCGCGTTCGCCGCAGGGGCAGCCGCTGGTCACCGCGCTCGCCCATGGGCCCGTCCCGTACGGACTCGTGGGCAGCTCGGCGGACGTCGGGTTCGTCACCCCGCACGACGCCTCCGGCGCGCGAGCCGCCACCGACGCGGTCCTGGCCGCCCGGGAGGCCGCCGGGCGGGGCGGGGACACCGGCCCCCGCCACGTCTTCGGGGATCTGGTGGTCTTCCTCGACGAGAGCGAAGCGGCGGCGAAAGACCGCAGGCAGCGGCTCGACGAGACCGCGGGCGCCCCGCTGACCAGCGACGCCGAGGTGTTCACCGGTACCCCGGCCGGGCTCGCAGATCTGCTGCTCGACTGGCGGCGCGCGGGGCTGACCGGATACCGGCTGCGCCCCGCGGTGACGGGCCACGACCTGCCCGCGATCACCCGTGGGCTGGTCCCCGAACTCCAGAGCCGGGGCGCCTTCCGCCGTGCCTACGAGGCCGATTCGCTGCGCGGGCTGCTCGGTCTGGGCCGCCCCGCCAACCGTTACGCCCGGGTCCGGGCCGGAGGACAGTCATGAGCGGCACCCAGAAGCAGATCCATCTCGCGGCGCACTTCCCCGGGGTCAACAACACCACGGTCTGGAGCGACCCGGAGGCGGGCAGCCAGATCGACTTCGCGTCCTTCAGCCACTTCGCGCGCACCGCCGAACGGGCCAGGTTCGACTTCCTGTTCCTGGCCGAAGGACTGCGGCTGCGGGAGCAGGGCGGCGAGATCTACGACCTGGACGTGGTCGGACGCCCGGACACGTTCACGGTGCTGGCCGCGCTCGCCGCCGTGACGGAGCGGATCGGGCTGGCCGGCACCATCAACTCCACCTTCAACGAACCGTACGAGGTGGCACGGCAGTTCGCGTCGCTCGACCATCTGTCGGCCGGCCGGGCCGCGTGGAACGTCGTCACCTCCTGGGACGCCTTCACCGGGGAGAACTTCCGGCGCGGCGGCTTCCTCCCGGAGGCGGACCGCTACACCCGGGCCGAGCAGTTCCTCCGTACCGCCTGGGAGCTCTTCGACTCCTGGGCGGACGGCGATGTGCCGGCCGACCGGGAGAGCGGCCGGTTCCTGCGTACCCCGGACGCCGGTACGTTCGCCCACCGTGACCAGCACTTCGACATCGCGGGCCGGTTCAATGTGCCGCGCTCCCCGCAGGGCCGTCCGGTGATCTTCCAGGCGGGCGACTCCGACCAGGGGCGGGAGTTCGCGGCGGCGACGGCTGACGCGATCTTCAGCAGGCACTCGGAGCCGGAGGCGGGCCGGGTCTTCTACCGCGATGTGAAGGGGCGGCTGGGACGGTACGGGCGGAGCCCCGACGAGCTGCTGATCCTGCCCGCGGCCACCTTCGTCCTGGGCGACACCGACGCCGAGGCGGAGGAGCGCGCCCACGAGGTGCGGCGCAGCCAGGTCAGCGGCCGGACGGCGATCAAGTTCCTGGAGCACGTCTGGAACCGGGACCTGTCCGGATACGACCCGGACGGGCCGCTGCCCGAGATCGACCCCGACACGGGCGAGCACACGGTGACCCGGGGCCGGGCGAGCGTACGGATGGTGCGCGATCCGCTGGCCACGGCGGCGCAGTGGCGGCAGCGGGCGAAGGAGGAGGGGCTCTCCATCCGGGAGCTGGTGATCGAGACCAGGGCCCGGCAGACCTTCATCGGTTCGCCCGCCACGGTCGCCGCCGCGGTGAACGCCGCCGTGCAGAGCGAGGCGTCCGACGGCTTCATCCTGGCCCCGCATCTGGTCCCCGGCGGCCTGGACGAGTTCGCGGACACGGTGGTGCCGCTGCTCCAGGAGCGAGGGGTCTTCCGTACGGAGTACGAAGGGGTGACGCTCCGGGACCATCTGGGGCTGCGTACACCGGAGCACCGGCCCCGGACGGGCTGAGGTCCGGCAGGGGCCGGACCACAGAAGCAGCCGGAGCCGGACCGGAAGCGGCTCGGGCCGGAAGCGGCTCGGGCCGGAAGCGGCTCGGGCCGGAAGCGGCTCGGGCCGGACCGGGGGCGAAAGCGCCCGACTCGCGGAATACACCCGCTCCGCGGGGACGCCAAAGCGGCCGGGGGGTCCAGCTAGGGCCGCGAAGGTGGGAGGC
>NZ_JBHYWP010000005.1:19657-68050 GCF_042751845.1 Streptomyces sp. NPDC059398
GGCGGGGGGGGCCGCGCGCGGGCGGGGGCCCCCCCGGGCCGGCGCCCGCGGGGCCCCCCCCCCCCGCGCGCGCCCCCCCCCCCCCCACGGCCGGTCAGCCCATGGCGCCGGGCGTCAGCTCTTCGCGCAGGAACGTGCGCAGGCCGAGGGGCTCGCGGCCGAGCAGGGTGGCCAGCGTCGGGTCGACCGCGGTGAATTCGCCCGCGCGGCTCGCCTCGAAGATGCCCAGCAGCTGCTGCGCCGACTCCGCGGGAACGCCATGGCCCACCAGCTGCTCACGGTACTGGCCGTCGGGGACGGTGGTCCTGGTGACGGCGCGGCCCGTGACCTCGGTGGCGAGGCGTGCGATGTCGGTGAAGGTCAGCGCCTGCCCGCCGGTGAGCGGCGGCGTCGGCCCCTCGAAACGGCCCTCGTCGGCCAGGATGACGGCGGTGGCCTCGGCGAGGTCGGCATGCGCGGTCCAGGTGACGGGACCGTCGACGGGGAGCGCGACCTCGCCTGACTCCAGTCCGGGGCCCGCCAGTTGGAGTGCGCTGGCGGCGTAGAAGCCGTTGCGCAGCGAGGTGAAGGGCACACCGGACGCGCGCAGGGCGTCCTCGGTTGCGGCATGGTCGCGGCAGGCCTGGAAGTGCGATGAGGCGCCCGCGCCCATCTGGCTGGTGTAGAGGATGCGGCGGGCGCCCGCGGCGACGGCTCCCTCGATCGCGGCGCGGTGGTCCCGTACGGTCTCCTCGCCCATCTTGTCGACGGACACGATCAGCACCTGGGTGGCGCCCTCGAAGGCGTGGGCGAGTCCGGCCACGTCAGCGAAGTCGCCGCGCCGCACCCGTACGCC
This sequence comes from Streptomyces sp. NPDC059398, assembly GCF_042751845.1. Classification (NCBI taxonomy): domain Bacteria; kingdom Bacillati; phylum Actinomycetota; class Actinomycetes; order Kitasatosporales; family Streptomycetaceae; genus Streptomyces; species Streptomyces sp. NPDC059398. The sequence goes on from NZ_JBHYWP010000005.1 coordinate 20,493, forward strand.
CCGGTCGGCCAGCGCCTGGGCCTTCCGCGGGTCGCGGACGCTCACGCCGACCTGGCCGGCCGGTACCCGCGTCAGCAGCCTCTCGACGATCCGGCGTCCGAGCTTTCCGGTGGCCCCGGTAACGATGATCATGGTTCTCCCCAACAGTGGTTCCAATGGAATCATTTTAAGCGTATCACTGGTAGCATCGGTGGAACGGCGTGAGCGGTATCGTTGATACATGTCACCACGCCCCTCCGTCAGGGACGGCGAGAACGCCGTCGAGTCCGACACCACGGCCGCAGACCGGGGAGAGCCCCGGCAGCGGGTCATCGAGGCAGCGGCCGATCTGCTGGCACGCGAGGGCCGCGACGCGGTCACCACCCGTGCGGTCGCCGTCGCCGCAGGGCTGCAACCCCCGGCCATCTACCGGCTGTTCGGCGACAAGGCAGGGCTGCTCGACGCGGTGTCGGAGTACGGCTTCGCCTCGTTCCTCGCGGCCAAGCAGGCCAGGCATACCGAGCCCGAAGCGCAGGACGCCGTCGAGAGCCTGCGGGCCGGGTGGGATCTCGCGGTCGAGTTCGGCCTGGCCAACCCGGCCCTCTTCACCCTGATGTACAGCGAGCCCACCAGGGCCACGTCGGCCGCCTTCCAGGCCGGGCTGAAGATCCTGATGGGCCGGGTCCGGCGGCTCGCCGCCGACGGCTGGCTCCGCGTCGACGAGGAGCTCGCGGCCGCGGTCATCCACGCCACGGCGCGCGGCGCGGTGCTCACCTGGCTGTCACTGCCCGAGGACCGGCGCGACCCGGCGCTGCTGACCACACTGCGGGAGTCCATGGTCACCGCCGTGACCAACGAGGAGCCGGCCGTACGGACCGCGGGCCCGGCGGGCGCCGCCCGCGCTCTGCGGGCCGCGCTCCCCGACCGGACCGCGCTCAGCGGCGCGGAGCAGCGTCTGCTGAAGGAATGGCTGGCCCGCCTCGCGGCCGACGGCTGAGCAGATCGGTGACGGGGGCGAGGGACTGCCGGAGCCCGGCCACCGGGACGAGGCGCCCCCGCACATTCCCGCCGTCCCGCCGGACGCTACGGTCCGTCCGGGCCCTGGGCTTCGCCCGCCATGATCAATACCCTGACGCCGGACGCGTGACCTCGCGTCCGGCGGAGAGAAGGGCGAGCGACCCCAGTGAAACAACCGATGTTGCAGCGTATGGCCTGGCTCGGCGCGGCGACCGCACTGCTGACGGCCCTCGGCGCCGGCCCGGCCGGAGCGGCCGACGGATGGCAGAAGGTGGGCGGCGACATCCTCAGCGGTGTCAGCGGTGTCGCATCCGAGGGCGGCGCCTCCCACGGAGCCGGGCTGCGTGCGCTGGTCGTGCACGACAACAAGGAGCCCGGTCAGCGGCGGCTGTCCCGTATCACCCGGCAGAACGGCCACGACCGCGTCTCCCCGATCGCCTGGGACGGAGCGGAACCCGTCGACCTGGAGGCCATCGAGGCCATACCCCACAAGCCCTCGGAGTACCTGGCGCTCGCCAGCCGGGGCATCGTCTACCACATCGAGGTCACCGGTTCCGCGGCGAAGGTCCTCGACTACGCGCCGCTCCCGGCCATCGGACCGGGCGACAACTTCGAGAGCATCGCCCTCGTATCCCGGAACAAGCATCTCGCCGCCCTGTGGGCAGACCGGGGAGAGGGCGGCGACCGGCCCGCCACGCTGTACGCGGCGCCGCTCACCTTCGACCAGTGGGGGCAGCCGCAGTTCGGCAGCGTGACCCACCGCGCCTACCGCGCCACATACCCGGCGGGCAAGGCGACGCGGCACATCTCCGACATCTCGGTGGCCGACTCCGGCCGCCTCATCGTCAGTTCGGCGGCGGACGCGGGCGACGACGGCCCCTTCGACTCCGCGGTGAGCGACGCGGGCCGGGTCACCCTGACGTCCGGCGGCCGGGTACGGGTCGCGCTCGCGGCATCCCCCACCGTCCTCGGTACGTTCCCCGGGCACAAGATCGAGGGAGTGGAGTGCCGGCACGGATCCACCAGTGCCCTGCTCGGCACCGACGACGAGAACCTCGGCGGATATCTGCGCACCGCGCCCCTCTGCAAGGACTGACACCGGCCGCCCCCGGCCAGGCCGGGCAGCCCGGCCGACACGGAGGGAGTGCCGCAGCCGGGCCGGCCGGTCGCCGCCCCGTACACCGGCGGATACACCGTGTCAGTGGTGGTGCCCCTGCCGTCCCAGGGTCTCCACCGGGGTCGCGCCGGGGCGGGTCCACTGCGGCACAGGCCGGCTGGTCGGGCCCCAGGTGGGGGCGGCCTCGGCGTCCGAGCGCCAGTACCAGCAGGCCGGACGGCCCCCGGCCGGATGCCCCTCGCCCCCGTCGCCGGTCACGAGCCGCCCCTCGGGGCTGTCCTCCCACTCCTCACAGCGGCCGTACGGCGTCATGTCGAGCAGGGCGAAGGACGGGGCAGCCGCCTCATTGCCGCGGCCCGTCGTGGAGTACGTGAGGAACGTCCGGTCGCCGTCGCGCAGGAAACAGGTGAGGTTCCCCATCTCCCCGCCGACCGGCGCCTCCACACCCCGTACCGAGTACCAGGGCTGGGTGTACCCCATGAACTCGGTGTAGGGGGCCACCTCCTCCCACGGGCCCGTGGTCAGGACGGCGAACGAGACGCCCCGGGCGTTGAGGTAGACGGCGTCCCTCAGGTGCCAGGCCACCATGGTGCAGCCCTCGCACTGCCCCTGGTGCGGCGCGCCGTCCCACCACATGTGCTGGTAGACCATGAGTTCGTCGCGCCCCTGGAACAGATCGAGGAACGGCACCGGCCCGTCGGCGCCGGTGACCTCGACCGTGCCGTCGAACTCGACCATCGGAAGCCGCCGCCGGGCAGCGGCGATCGCGTCCCCCTCATGGGTGTGGGCCTTCTCGCGGGCCAGCAGTTCGTCACGCGCGGCCTGCCAGGTGGCCAGGCCGACGACCGGCGGCTTGCCGGGAAGGCCGTCGCTGGTGTTGGTGTTGGTGTTGGTGTTGGTGTTGGTGTTGGTGTTGGTGTTGGTGTTGGTGTTGCCGGACGTGGTCATGGTGTCCTCCGTGGTCTCCTGTGCAGGCGATGCCGTACGGCCCGCTGGGGTGTTCCTCCTGCAGACTTCACATCCGGCCGTAACTCATCGCAGGGCGCGCCGCCGACCGGACCTGACCGCCTCCGACCGGTTCTCCCCGGCTCCGACCGGGCCGGGCGTTCTTCGGGCAGGACGGCCCGCCTTCGGGCAGGCCCGGTCCGCCGCAGCCGGACCCGGCGTACGGGACCGTCACGGATCCCGCCCGTCCCCGTGGGATCGGGCCGCCCCAGCAGCCGCGAATTGGCTCAGAGGCGCCGTGTCCGCCCGTGTCCGGTTGCGTTAGCGTCGCCTTCCCAACGCCGATGGGGAGGTCACATGCGTGCTCTCGTCTATGTGGGTCCAGGCTCGGCCGAACTGCAGGACCGGCCCGCAGCACGGGTCGTGAACAGTGATGACGTCGTGGTGGAGATCGTTGGTACGGGAATCTGCGGAACCGACCGCAAGATTCTGCTCGGCCGGTTTCCGGCACGGCCGGGCGTGGTACTCGGACACGAGTCGGTGGGTGTGGTGCGGGAGACCGGCCCGCAGGTGCGCGCGGTCGGGGCCGGGGACCGGGTGGTGGTCAACCCGACGCTGTACTGCGGCTGGTGCGTCCCGTGCCGGCGGGGCGCGACCAACTTCTGCCGCCACAAGGCCGGGACCGAGGTCGGCGTCGACCGGGACGGCACCTACGCGGAGACCGTGGTTCTGCCGGAACGTTTCGTCGAACGGCTTCCCGCCGGGCTGCCCTTCCACAGCGCGGTCCTGATCGAGCCGCTCGCCTGCACCCTCAACAACGTCGAGGCGGCGTCCGTCACCTTCGACGACACGGTCGTGGTGCTCGGCGCGGGCCCCATCGGCATGCTGACCGCGCTGGTCGCCTCCCGCCAGGCGCGCCGGGTCGTCGTCGCCGAACCGGACGGCTACCGCCTGGAGCAGGCCCGTGAACGGTTCCCGCACGTCGTGGACGTGGCCGGAACGGACCCGGCCGAAGCCGTCGTGAAAGCGGCGGCCGGTGAGCGTCCCTCCGTCGTCTTCGAGACCACGGGCACCGGCCTCGACGCGGCGTTGCGGCTGATCGACGACGGCGGCCGGGTGGTGGTGATGGGCTTCGACGACACCTACACCGTGCCGCTGCGCCCGCTCCAGCTCACCAACCGGGGCATCCGGCTGATCGGCGCCGGGGACTTCCGGGCCGACACCTTCCCGGTCGCCGTGGACCTGGCGGCCGAACTCGACACCCCGCGGCGTCCGGGGAGCGGCGCCGGACCGGTCCTGGGGCAGCTGGTGACGCACGAGTTCCCGCTCGAACGGTATGCGGAGGCGTTCACCACGCTCGGCGGCCTCACCCTGGACGACGGGGACGGCAGCACCGTACGGCCACCGCGCTACGACGCACTCAAGGTCGTCATCCGCTCGCACTCCGGCCCGGTCGGCGACGACGGCTGGCCGGTGGGCGCGTGAGGGCCCCGAGGTACGGCTCGGTCGAATCGGGCGGGACCAAGTTCGTCTGTCTGGTCGGCTCGGCCCCCGACCGGATCGAGGCCGAGATCAGGTTCCCGACCGGCCCGCCGGGCCCCACCCTGAACCGGGCCGTCGACTTCTTCCGCGAGAAGGCCGCGGAGACCGGACAGCTGGATGCGATCGGCATCGCCTCCTTCGGCCCTCTCGAACTGCGCCCAGGACATGACCGGTTCGGCCATCTCGCCGCCACCCCCAAACCCGGCTGGTCGGGTGTGGACGTCGCCGGCCCGTTCGCTGCCGCGCTCGGAGTACCGGTGGGCATCAACACCGACGTCAACGGTGCGGCACTCGGCGAGGGCCGCTGGGGCGCCGCGCGCGGGCTGGACACCTACGTCTATCTCACCGTGGGCACCGGGATCGGCGGCGGTGCGGTGATCAACGGCGACGTGGTCAGCGGCCTGGTCCATACCGAGATGGGCCATCTCGCGGTGCGCCGGATCGCGGGTGACGACTTTCCCGGCTCCTGCCCCTTCCACGGCGACTGCTGGGAGGGGCTGGCGGGCGGCGAGGCTATGGGTGCCCGCTGGGGCGCCCCCGCCGAGGAACTGACCGGGCAGGCGCTGGCCGAGGCGCTGCGGCTGGAGGCGGGGTATCTGGCCGCGGGGGTGCGCAACATCGTCTACACGGCCGCGCCCCAGCGCATCGTGATCGGTGGCGGTGTCGCGGAACTCCCGGGGCTCTTCCCGCTGCTCCGCGCCGAACTGACGGCGGCTCTGGCCGGGTACCCCGGGCTGCCGGAGCATGCGGCCGATGACTTCGTGGTCCCGGCACGGCTCGGCAGGCTCGCCGGGCCGGCGGGCGGGCTGGCCCTGGCGGCCGGGGCTGCCGCCGCCGTACAACCGCGGGCCGGCACTGACCCATTGGAGGGAACGCGTGCATGAGGCGGTCCTCGCGCCGGGCAGGCTGACCGGTGTGACCCGCCCGCAACCGAGGGAACGTCTGGACCCGGCGACCCGTGCCTGGCTGACCTGGCGCGCCCTCCCGGGGGCCCGGCTGCACAAGGTGGATCCGCTGCCCGGCGGCTTCACCAACGACATGGCCGTGCTCACCGTCCGGCGTCCGGCCGCGGCGGACGGTGAGCGCTATGTGCTGCGCCGCCACCGGCCCGGCGGCAGCCGCTTCCCGCGCAACACCTGTGCGGTGGAGATCGCCGTACTGGACCGGGCGGCGGCCGGGGCGGTGCCGGTGACCACGGTGATCGCGGCCGATCCGCAGGGTCGCATCACCGGGCGCCCCACTCTGATCTACCGGTTCGTGGAGGGGTCCCCTCTCAGCCAGGTGCTGGCGGACGGCCCGCCCGACGGTGAAGCGCGGGGCCTGGGCCGGGCCGTGGGCGGGGTGCTGGCGCGAATCGGCCGGGTCGGGCTGGACCGCCCCGGCGTCTTCGGCGACACGTCGCTGGTACCGGCTCCGGACGGCGCGGCCCCGCTGGGCGACCTGGCCTCATTCGTCGACCGCTGTCTGGACACGGCGACCGGGGACGGACCGCTGAGCCCGGCGGACTCGGCCGTACTGCGCGCTCTGGCCCGCCGCGGGCCCCGGGCGCTCAGCGCCGTGGCCGGGGAACGGAGCCTGGTACACGGCGACTTCAACCCGAAGAACCTGCTGGTGCGACGGCACGCCGGGCAGTGGGCGGTGGCCGCCGTACTCGACTGGGAGCTCGCCTTCAGCGGCTCACCGCTCTTCGACGTGGGGAACATGCTGCGATTCGCCCACGAGTACCCACCCGCCTTCACCACGGGCTTCGTCGAGGGCTTCCGGGACGGCAACGGCCGGCTGCCCGCCCACTGGCTGCGGCACTGCCGGACCCTGGACCTCTTCGCGCTCGCCGACATCCTCACCTCCCCGACCGACCCGCCCTACTTCGCCCGCGCACACGCCGCACTCCACCGCTCCGCCACCGACTGGCACTGAGGGGTACCGGCGTTGGCCCCGCCCGTCACAGGTGCCCCCGCTCCCCCAGCCGGCCCGCGCACCACTCCATTCCCGCATATGATCTACCGTCCCGCACCCCGCTGAATTCCTGTCTCCAAATGACAATGGAATGGCCGAGAGGTGACCGGACGACGTTCTTCTCAGTGCGAATAATTACGGTTACGCTGCCTGGACCGAAGCGAAAGATCCTTGACCGAAGGAGAATTCCGCCATGGAGAACGGAAGTCCGGAAGATGTCCTGAAGACGCTCACGCCAACCGTTCGCTGCAACGGAACACCGCCGACGCCCGCCCTGCGCGAAGGTCCGTACTACAAGCCCGACACCCCCCTCAAGAACAGCTTCCGGGGCGACGAGGACGGTGGCGCACCGATGGTGCTGCACGGCGCCGTGCGCACCCCCGACGGCAAGCCGATCGGCGGTACTCTGCTGGACTTCTGGCAGGTGGGGGACGCCGGAGTCTACGACGACGACGGATTTCGGCTGCGCGGCCATCAGTTCGCGGACGCCGATGGGCGGTGGCGGCTCGAAACGGTACTGCCCGCCATGTACCCGGGCCGTACGCGGCATGTGCATGTGAAGGTGCAGCCCCCCGGCGGATCCGTACTGACCACGATGCTTTATTTCCCCGGCGAACGCCGAAACCACCTCGACAAGTATTTCAGGCCAGAATGCCTGATGGACGTACGGCAGACGTCCGAGGGCTGGGACGCGGCGTTCACCTTTGTCCTTGACCTATGAACTCCCGTTCTCACAGAACTGCGGTGAATTTTTCTTCCGCAGCCCGGAAGCAGTGATATTCGCCGTCCGCCGTGTCTGCGGACGGAAGTCGACAGGAGTCATATGGCCGACCTCATGCGCGCCCAGCACGGTGCCCGGAGTGACGCACGGAGCGATGCGCGGGGGGATTCCCGCGGCGACGTCCGCGACGACGCCCTGAGCTACGCGCAGAACCATCTGTACTACCCGGTCAGCGCGTACGAGATGGACCACGGCGAGGGCGTCCACCTGTACGACACCGACGGCAACGAGTACCTCGACTGCGCCTCCGGCACCTTCAACCTGAGCCTCGGCTACGGGCACCCCGAAGTGGTCAAGGCCATGCGTGACCAGGCCGAGCGACTGGTGCACACCACCTCGACCTTCCAGACCGCCCCCGTCAACGAACTGGTCAGGCGGCTGGTCGACGTCACCCCGCCGAACCTGACCAAGGTGCACCTCAAGGTGTCGGGCGGCTCCACCGCGAACGAGGGCGCCGTCAAGATGGCCCAACTGGCCACCGGCCGACGCGATGTCATCACCCTGTTCCGCAGTCACCACGGCCAGACCATGATGACGACCACGATGTCGGGCGAGTCGTTCCGCAAGGCACCCTTCCCCCACCTCATGCCCGGTGTGCTCCACGTCCCGGACCCGTACTGCCTGCGCTGTTTCTACCGTCAGGCGGGCCCCGACAGCTGCGGGATGCTCTGTGTCGAACGCATCAACGACTTCATCGACCAGGCCAGTTCGGGCAGTGTGGCCTGTGTGGTCGTCGAACCGGTCTCCGGCAGCGGCGGCAACATCGTGCCTCCCGACGGCTATTTGGCGGCGCTGCGCGCCCTGTGCGACGAACGGGGCATCGTCCTCGTCTTCGACGAGATACAGACCGGCATCGGCCGTGTCGGCCGGATGTTCGCCGCCGAGCACTACGGGGTCAGGCCCGACATCCTGACCACCGCCAAGGGCCTCGGCGGCTCCGGGGCGCAGATCGCGGCCATCGTCGCCGACGAGCGGATGTCCGGGCTCAGCAGCGACCACCACTCCTTCACCTACGGCGGCAACGTCCTCGCCGCCGCCGCTGCGGCCACCACACTCGACGTGATCGGCCGCCCCGGCTTCCTGGAGAACGTACGGGAGGTCGGCGCCCACATCATGGAACGGCTGCGCGCGCTGGCCGCCCGCCGCCCCGGCATCGTGGATGTGCGCGGTCTCGGCCTGATGATCGGGATCGAGATCGGCGACGACCAGGGCCGGCCGCACAGCGAACGGGCCCAGGCTCTCGCGCGGCGCGGCATGGACCACGGCCTGATCCTGCGTACCTCCCGCTACGGCCGGGGCAATGTGATCAAGATCCGCCCGCCGCTGATCATCACCCGTGCCGAGGCCGATCTGCTCTGCGACCGGCTCGAAGACCTCTTCGCCGCCGAGGCCGCCGCATGACCCGCCCCGAGCACGGCGGGCACCCGGGCGCCGTCGCCGTACGACAGTCCCGCGCGGCGGCAGCCACCCCCGGAGCAACCACCCCCGGACTCGGCCGAGCCCCGCTGCCGGCCATTCGATGGGAGGAGTAGCACCCATGCGTCCCCCGAACACCCAGCAAGCACCCGCACCCGCACCCGCACCCGCACCCGCACCCGCGACAACGGACGAGACCGAGTTCCGGGCCCTCCTCGACCGGCTCTCCGACAAGGCGACTTCGGACTACTACAACCCGTTCACCACCTTCGACTGGCCGTCGGAGATACCCGCCGACGGGCTCTGGATGTCCCCCGAACTCCTCTCCTGCCACGGCACGGAGCAGATGGAGCGGCTGAGCCCGGCCCAGGTCCAGGCCCTGAGCCGGTGGGAGAGCGTCAACTTCTACAGCCTCAACGTGCACGGCATCCGCGAACTGCTCATCGAGGTCACCCGCCGCGTCCACATGCCGGGCTTCGAGCTCCCCTCCGAGTTCTTCCACCACTTCATCGGTGAGGAGAACGACCACATGTGGTTCTTCGCGACCTTCTGTCTCAAGTACGCCGGCAAGATCTACCCCGACAAGTCGGTCAAGCTGCCCGAGGCCCCGCGCGATCCGGACATCGAGAACTTCCTGGTCTTCGCCCGGATCCTGGTCTTCGAGCAGATCGTGGACCACTACAACGTCCAACTGGCCGCCGACCAGCGCCTGCACCCGACGATCCGGCACATCAACCGTCTGCACCACCAGGACGAATCCCGCCACATCGCGTTCGGCTGCCGCCTGGTGCAGCTGCTGTGGGAACGGCTCCTGCGGAACGGCCTGGACGAGGCGGCCCGGCAGGAACTGGGCGACTATCTCGGACGCTACCTCACCACCAGTGTCGAGTCCTTCTACAACCCTTCCGTCTACCGCGACGCGGGACTTCAGGACGGCTTCGCGCTGCGCCGGCGGCTGCTCGCCCATCCCGCCAGGCAGGCCGCCCACGCCAAGGTCCTGCACAAGACCAACGGCTTCCTCAACCGGATCGGGGTGCCCGATGCGCGTCACTGACCCCGCGGCCGGCCCCGCGGCCGCCGGAGAGACCGCGGCCGCCTGGTCGGTCCGGGACGGACTGGCCACCCTCGACGAACCCGCGGTGCTGCTGAAAGACGCACTCGACGCGGTGTTCACCCGCTGGGGCACCGAGGCAGGGGCCCGGCAGCAGAGCTACCCACCGCTGTTACGGGCCGGGGAGCTGGGGACCCTCGACTACTTCCGCAACTTCCCGCACCTGGGCAGCCCGGTCAGCCGCATCCGCCCCGACCGGCTGGCCGCCCACGCAGCGGCCCCCGACGGAGCCACCGCGCTGCCCGGCGCCACGCACATCCCGGGGGACGGCCTCGCCGACGCCCCCCACATCCCGGCGGCCGACCTGGCCGACGCCACCCATCTGCTGCCGTCGGCGGCCTGCTACGGCTGCTTCCTGCACCTCACCGGCACCAGCGCGGACGCCCCCGTCCTGATCACCACCGTCGCGCAGTGCTACCGCAACGAGGACCACCACGACGGACTGCGCCGGCTCTGGGGGTTCACCATGCGGGAGATCGTGTGCGCCGGCTCCGCCGAAGACGTACGGGCCCACCTCGCCCTGCACCATGAGCGGATCGCCGCCTTCGGCGCGGCCCTCGGTCTCACCCTGGACCGGCAGCCCGCCACCGACCCGTTCTTCGAGAAGGACGGCTCCCGTACCGTCATGCAGTTGCTCGCCCCCGTGAAACACGAGTATCTGCACACCGACGGCACCGCCATCGCCTCCACCAACAACCACCGCAACTTCTTCGGTGAGCGCCGTGACATCCGCCATGCGGGCCGCCCGGCCTTCACCGGCTGCGTCGCCTTCGGCCTGGAACGGTGGGTGCACGCCCTGGGCGGCCTCTTCGACGGGGACCTGGCCGCCGCGCACAGCGCGGTCCTGCGGGCAGGGGAACGCTCGTGACCAGGCTGGCGGCCCGGCTCGGCCTCGTACTGCCGCTGCTGCAGGCCGGGATGGGCGCCGTCGCCGGGCCCGCGCTGTGCGCGGCGGTGTCCCGGGCCGGAGCTGGCGGCACCCTCGCGCTGTACAGGGAACCGCCCGCGCGGGCCGCCCGGCTGGTCCGTGAGGTGACGGCTGCCACCGGCCGCCCGTTCGGGGTGAACGTGGTCCCCGAGGTCACCGGCCCGGCCGGCTGTCTTGAGCAGCTCCGGGCCGTGCTGCCCGAACTGCCCCGGGACGCGTTCGTCACCTCCTTCGGGCTGCCCGACGCCGACGCGGCCGGGGCGGTCCTGGCCGCCGGGCATCCGCTGGTGGTCCAGGTCGGCACCCTCGCGGACGCGGGCACCGCCCTCGGGCTGGGTGCGGACGTGCTGGTCCTCCAGGGCTCCGAAGCCGGCGGCCATCTGCTCGGCCGGCTCTCCGTGGATCTGCTGCTGGCCGCCGTCCGGGCCCGGTATCCGCAGGCGGTACTGGCCGTCGCGGGCGGCATCGCCACCGGACGCGACCTCGCGGAAGCCGTGGCCCGAGGCGCGGACGGGGCCATGGCCGGAACCCTCTTCGTACCGGCCGCCGAGTCCACCGCACACCCGGAGTTCAAACGGCGGGTGACCGAGGCCGGGGCCGACGACACCATCATCACGACCCTGTTCGACATCGGCTGGCCGCACCGCCCGCACCGCGTGCTGCGCAATCCGCTCACCGCCACCCCCGGACGCGCCCCGGCCTCCTTCATCGCCACCACCCGGGTGGAGGGACGGGACCACCCGGTACCGCGCTACAGCGCGGCGGCTCCGGGCGCCGGCACCACGGGTCTCATCGGGGAGATGGCCATGTACTGCGGCCGGTCCTGCACCCGCGTCACCGCCCGGCATCCGGCCGCGGTCACCGTCGCCCGGATCGGTCAGGAGTACGAGAGCGCCCGCGGCCCCCAGCCCGTCTCCCCGCGCCCCACGAGCGCCACCACCGTGCGTACGAGCGGCTCCCGCCGGCCGGACCTGACCCAGGAGAGGTGATCCGACTCATGGACGACGACATCAAGCCGGTCGTGGACTGGCTGCGTGAACGCAACCCCACCGTCGAGGAGATACCGGAGGACCTCGACCTGATCGACAACCGGCTGATCGACTCGCTCGGCTTCATGGAGTTCATCCTGCTGCTCGAAGACCTGATCGGGCGGGAACTGCAGCTCGACCAGATCAACGTGGACCAGTTCCGCACGCTCCGTTCCCTCAGAGAGCACTTCCCGAAGGGGTGAACCAGCCATGGCGCAGAACCCGCCGCCGTCCGGACCCGGACATGTCACCTCCCTGCACCTCGCGGTGCACCCCGGCGAGCCCACCTTCCGTGTCGCGCAGGTCCGCGCGGTGACGGGCCGTGGTCTGGCCGGGGACCGCAACTACTGGGCGGGCGAGGGCCCCCGGCCCCGGCGCCGGGGCGCCGGCCGGGCGTCCGGGATCTGCGATGTCACCCTCATCGAGGCCGAGGCCCTCGACGCCCTGGCCCGCGAATGCGGCATCACGCTCACCCCCGCCGAATGCCGCCGCAACCTCGTCTGCCGCGACATCCGGCTCAACCCGCTGGTGGACGAGGAGTTCCAGGTCGGGACGGTGGTCCTGCGCGGTCTCAGACTCAGCGAGCCCTGCGCCCGCCTCGAACAACTGGTACGCCCCGGGCTGATCCACGGACTGCTGCACCGGGGCGGGCTGCGGGCCGAGGTGATCCGCGGCGGGACGATCGGGGTGGGCGACGAAATCGTGCCTCCGACGCACGGCGCGAAGCCGCTCCCGCAAAGTGATCCCGCCCCCGCCGCCCTTCCCTGAGGCCACGCGGACGGCCGCCCGGACATCCCGGGGCACGGCCCGCGCACCATTCGCCCGTTCACCGATTCGAGCACCCCGAGTACGCCCGAGTACGCCCGATCACCTCCGAGTACGCCCGTAGCCCCGTAACCCATCCGTAAGTACCCCTGCCCAAGGATCCGGAGGGCTGCCCTGCGCGCCGCGCGGGCGAGCCGTCCGGCCCTGGCCCTGCAGACAGGAAGACAGCATGGCGATCGAAGGCGCCGCCCCCGGGCGGGAAAGCGGCACAGCGCCGATGTTCGGCGGCGCGGACGCCCCATCGGCCGAGGCCGAGGAGCGTGCGGAAGGAGCGGCCAAGGAACTCGCCGCGTCCGGGGCGGCGGTGTCCGTCCGTCTGCTGGAGTCGGGCTTCGCCCTGCGCCTCGGCCAACAGGCCGCCGAACGCCTCGCGGACCCCGAAGGCACCGGGCCGGGAGACGGCATCCACGGTCTGGTGGCGGAGGTGCTCGCCGGATCCCTGCCCGCGGAGGTCGCGGTAGCCGTCGCCTCGGCGCTGACCGGCCGCGCCGAACGGATCCGGTCGGCCGCCGGGGGCGCGGGCTGCGATCTCCTCTCGCCGTGGTCCATGCCGACTCTGCTCTCCCCCAGGCCGCTTGACGCGCCGCCACACGGGACCGGCCTGTGGTTCAGCGTGTTCACGCCGGGCGCGGGCTGGGGAACCGAAGCGCCGTTCACGGCCCGCTACGCCTCCGAAACCCCTGCCCTGGCCGTCTTCCGCGATGATCTGTACTGCGTCTACCAGGGCCAGGGTGACAATCCCAACCTGTGGTGGACCGCGCACCGCTCGGACGGCAGCTGGTCCGACGACCGGCCGTTTCCCGCCCACCACACCCTGGGCAGCCCGGCGCTGGCCGTGTTCCGGGACCGGTTGTACTGCGCGCACCGCGGTGGCTCGGGTGACTGGAGCATCGCACTGACCTCCTGGGACGGCAGCACCTGGACGCCGGACCAGCCGGTGGCGGATGCTGGGAGCGTCTACGGTCCGGGGCTGGCCGTCTTCCGCGACACCCTCCACCTCGCGTACGCCGACGCCGCCCAGCGGATCATGGTCACCACCAGCCGGGACGGCCGCAGTTGGACACCTCCCGAGCCCGTCCCCGGCTGCGCCACCACGAGGTCACCGGCACTGGCCGTGTACGGCGACGCCCTCCACCTGCTGTACAGCAACCCCAAGGACGGGGCCGTCCACTGGAGCCGGCTGCGCGGTACGGGCTGGGCCTTCGAGGGCGCGCTGCCGGGACAGCGTACGCGGAGCAACATCGGCCTCGCGGTCTTCGACGACAGGCTGATGTGCGTCCACCGCGACCCCGCGCGCCAGCAGTTGTGGTGGTCCGCCTTCGACGGTGCCGAGTGGAGCACGGACACCGGGATGCGGGGGCACAACAGCAAGTACGGTCCTGCGCTGGCGGTGCACCGGGACCCGGCCGGCACCCGCGATCAGCTCCTCTGCGTCCACCGGGGCCACGCCCAGCGCTTCGTCACCGCGGCAGGGGACGTACTGACCGACGAGAACCCGGCGGGGCTGCACGAACTCGACGACCCGGAGTCCGCAGCCGGCTGAGACCGGCCTCACGACAGCCGGAGGGGCACGGCGGCAGCGCCGCCCGTACGGGCCGGTTCAGGGCGTCGGGTCGCCGAACCACTGGGCGGCCGCCCGCTCGAACCCCTCACGGTCGGTCTCGGGTCCGGCCGCCCAGGCGACGACGCCGTCGGGGCGGACGAGGACGGCGTGGCACCCGAGGCCGTCCCTCGGCTGCCCGGCCCTGTAGCGGATCAGGCCCTCCCAGCCGTCCGTCGCCCCGTGCAGCCGCCTGCCGGTGCTGAAATCGAGCGCGATGCCCTGCCCGTCGTGCAGGAGATCGCTGAGACGTGTCCCGTCGAGGAGGCGGAAATCGGGGGCGTCCCGGCCGACCAGCGGGTGCGTGCTGCCGAGGTCGTAGCGGTTCGACGAGCCCGACGTCCTGTTGTGCACGTACGTCGTTCCGTCGCGGGTGCCGAGCAGATCGCGTACCAGGGCCTGAACGGCCTGCGCGTGTGCGTCCGGCTTCATGACCGCGGTCTGGGCGCGTGTCCAGTCGAGTGTCCGGGCGCCGACCGGATGCCGTTCCCGGGTGTAGGAGTCGAGCAGGCCGTCCTGGGCGTGTCCGTGCACCGTCGCGGCGAGTTTCCATCCGAGGTTGAGGGCGTCGCCGATACCGGTGTTGAGTCCCTGGGCGCCGAGCGGCGAGTGGATGTGTGCGGCGTCCCCGGCGAGCAGAACCCGGCCCTGGCGGTAGGTGGTTGTCTGCTTGGCCCGGTCGGTGAAGGTGGAAACCAGCTCGACGTCGCTGAGGGTGACATCGGTGCCGGACACATGACGCAGCACCTTCTGCAGATGCTGGAGGGTCGGCCGCTGCGACCGGTCGAACGCGCCGCCGTCGAAGTCCGTCATGCCTATGTGCCCGGGTGTGGGCATCTGCAGGTACATGCCGGTCGGGGTGAGGGTGAAGCCCGGCTCCAGCTTCTCGGGGTCGGCGAGGGTGACGAGCATGGTGTAGCCGGTGAACTGCGGTTCGGTTCCGGTGAATTCGAAGCCCGCGAGGCGGCGTACGGTGCTGCGCCCGCCGTCGCAGCCCACCAGCCAGCGTGCCTCGTACTCGTGCTCGCCGGCCTGCGCGACAACGGTCTGTGCGTCCTGCCTGAGGGCCGAGACCCTGATGCCGCGGCGGATCTCCACCCCGAGCTTGGCCGCCCGCTCGGCCAGCACCGACTCGACCGCTTCGAGGCTCGTCATCACGCCCTCCGGCACGGGGCTGGGAAGCCGGTACGGCAGGGCGTCGACATCGATATTGGCCGGATCGAGCATCATGCCCGCGAAGTGGCTCACGCTGCGCGGCGCCGGCGCGCTCTCCTGTTCGGGAGAGACATCGGGGTAGTCGCTGACACCGGACGCCGTCAGCAGCGGCTGCAGCATCCCGCGGCGGTGGAACACCTCGACCGATGTGGCGGACAGGCCCCGCATTCCGAGCGGCATCGCCTTCCACGGGGTCCCGGTTCCGGGCTCCTGCTCCAGCACCAGGACGTCACACCCCGCGAGGCCCAACTCACAGGCGAGGAGCAGTCCGACCGGGCCGGCGCCCACGATCACTACGTCATGCACAAGACTTTCCCTTCTCGAATGATCACCGATGCGCTCCGTGGTCACGGAAGCGTCAGCGGAACAGCGACAGGTCGATGGAGTCGCCCAGGGCCCGGCAGCCCGCGTCGTTGCCGTGCAGGTGGTCGCCCGCGTGGAATCCGTCCCGGATCCGGCTGGGGTGGGCGGGATCGCGCCAGACGGCGTCGAAATCCCACACCGCGTCGAAGGCGCCGCTGGAGCGGATCCAGTCATTGACCGTCCGGCGGACCCGGTCGCCCTCCGGTGTGAAGATCTCGTCGCCCTCGTACGGCGTGAGCGTGACGGCGTGGACCCGCACCCCGCGTGCGCGCGCCCGTGCGGTCAGCTGGCCGTAGCCGGCGATGAGGTCGTCCGCCGTCACCGGTGCGCCGGGGAACATCGCGAGGAAGTCCGCCGGCGGGCCGCTGCCGTCCCGCGGCGCGCAGGAGATGCCGATGTCACCGGTACCGATGGCGAGCACCACATGGCCGAGGCCCGGCGTCGCCAGCACATCGCGGTCGAAACGGGCCAGCGCCGAGTCACCCAGGCCGCCGTTCAGCATCCGGTTTCCGCTGATGCCCTGGTTGGAGACGCAGACGGCGGGGCCGTCCTGCTCGGCCAGGCGCTCGGCGAGGCGGTCCGTCCAGCGGCGGTTGGTGTCCGGGGTCGTGCCGGAGCAGTCGGTGTTGGAGTCGCCGATGATCGCGACGGTCGTGGCGGGGCCGGTGGGGAGCACATCGACGGCCGCGATGAGGGCCTGCAGCGGCAGGGAAGTCGCCTCGTCGGGGAGTTCGGGGGCGTCGACGGCGTTGCCCGGGACGGTCCGGCAGGTCTGTACCCCCATGGCGTGGCAGGTGGCGGTCTGCACCGGGTCCGGCAGATAGAGGCTGACGGACAGCTCCGAGAGGGCGGGCACGGGCAGATCGACGGGATCACTGAGCACCGGTGCGCCGGCCGGGACGGTGACGGCCGGCCTGCCGGCGAAGGTCAGCACACGCCCGCTGCCCGGCCGGATCCCACCGCCCGCCGAAGCGAGGGCCAGCTGCGCCGCGCCTACGGTGAGGGGCTCCGTCCCGTACTCATTGGTGATCCGGAGCCTGACCTGCCGCCCGCCACCGCTGATACGCACGACCTGTCGCAGGGTCGTGTCGGCGAACGAGGGCAGGGGCCCGAAGGCGTCGATCGGTGCGTGGGGCGCTGCGCCCCACGTCCGTACCCAGGCGTCATCCGTGGGGCCGGTGGTCGTGGTACTGAGGGTCCGGGTCATCGGGCGTCTCCGTTCTGAGGTTCACGAGGTACGAGGAGTCCTGGCCGTGGGGTGCCGCTGCGTGTTCACCGCGGCACACATCCGAAGACTGGCGCGGACCGCTCACACGGCGCGCACATCGCGCTGATACGGGTCTCCCACGGGCCGGGGAGCGGTCCTCGCCGGGGTCGGCGCGGGAGGCGGGGCGCGGGGCGCGGTGTGGCGCGGGCGGGAGCAGGGGCGGTTTGGCGCAGGACTTACGGGCGCGCGGTGTGGCGCAGGGCTTACGGGGGCGCGCGGCGTGGTGCGGGGCGCGCGATGCGGGGCGCGGTGCGGGGCCGGGGCGCACGGCGGCGTGGGGCGGGGGGGGGTGCGGTGTGGTGTGGTGCGCGCGGGGGGCGGGGCACACGGGACGCGGGACGCGGGACGCGGGACGCACGGGACGCACGGGACGCGGCGCGGCGCAGTAACCGGCGCGCCCCCGCAGCCGCGACCGATTTGGCCATCCGAGTGCGCCCGCGCGAAGATCGGCCCATGGATGGGGATGCGCGGCTCTGCATCACGTTGCTCGGTGAACTACAGGTGTCCCGTGGTGACAGTGACCTGCCCGTTCCCGGGCTCCGGCTGAGACAGCTGGTCGTACGGCTGGCGCTCGCCGGTGGGCGCCCGGTCGGGCAGGCCACCCTGATCGACACCCTCTGGCCCGAAGACCCTCCGGCCGGACCCGCGCACGCGTTGCAGGCACTCGTCTCGCGCCTGCGCAGGGCGCTCGGCTCCCCCGGCGCGGTCACCCAGGCCCCGGGCGGCTACCGCCTGGATGTGGCCCCCGCCGATGTGGACGCGCTGCGCTTCGAGCAGCTCGCCGGGGCCGGCCGGGACCGCCTGCGCGCCGGCGACCCGCAGGGCGCGGTGGCCCCGCTCGGCGAAGCGGTGACCCTCTGGGGAAGCCGTCCCGGAGCCGGGCCCGCCGTCATCGCGGCGGTGGAGCCCGCCGCAGCGACCCGGCTGGCTCACCTCTCGACCGAGGCCGTCACCGACCTCGCCGAAGCGGAACTCGCCCTGGGAAGGCCCGCGGAGGCCGCGACCCGCCTGACCGCCCTCCTCGCCGACCACCCCGTCCATGAACGCGCCTTCGCGCTGCTCATGGACTCGCTGGCCGCCCAGGGCCGCCAGGCCGAAGCTCTCGTACGGTACGAGCGGTTCCGCGAAACGCTGGCCGAGGAACTCGGCACCGGCCCGGGTGCCGCTCTGCGCGAACGCCATCTGCGTCTCCTGCGCGATGAGCGAACCGCACCGGCCGCTGCCGCCGTCCCCGCCGCAGCCGCCGCCGGCCGGGGAGCCGCGCCGGGCAATCTGCCCGCACCGATGACCAGCTTCATCGGCCGCGACGACGCCCTCGCCCGGATCGACGCCCTGCTCGCATCCGGGCGGCTGGTCACCGTGCTCGGTCCTGGCGGCGCGGGCAAGACCCGCCTCGCCGTCGAGGCGCCCCGCCGCCACCGCCACGCGTACCGCGACGGCGCATGGCTGATCGACCTCGCCTCGGTCACCGAACCGGGCAAGATCGGCGGGGCCCTGCTGGTCGCGATCGGCCTGCGCGGTTCGGCGCTCTTCGACGCATCGGCGAGACTGCGCAGCGATCCCGTCGACGAACTCGACGTGCTCGTCGAGCAGTTGGACGGCCGCGAGAGCCTGCTCGTCGTCGACAACTGCGAGCATCTGATCGACGCCGTGGCTCATCTGCTCTCCGCGCTGCTGACCCGCTGCGCCGGGCTGAGCGCGCTGGCGACCAGCAGGGAACCGCTGGCGACCGATGGTGAGGCCCTGGTTCCGCTCGGCCCGCTCCCCCTGCCCGCCCCGGACGCGGACGTCCGGCAGGCCCGCCGCTCACCCTCCGTGCGCCTCTTCGCCGAACGAGCTGCCGCCGTACGGCCGGGGTTCGAGGTCGACGGGCAGAATCTGGGCGAGGTGCTGCGTATCGTACGCAGCCTGGACGGCCTGCCACTCGCACTCGAACTCGCCGCGGCACGCCTGCGTACGCTCTCGCTGACCGACCTCGCGGGCGGACTGTCCGACCGGTTCCGGCTGCTCACCACAGGCAGCCGGACCGCCTTCCCCCGGCACCGCACACTGCGCGGGGTCATCGCGTGGAGCTGGGACCTGCTCGGCACGGACGCCCGTACGGTCGCCGAGCGGGTCTCGGTCCTTCCCGGCGGAGTCACCGCGGGGTCGGCCGCCGCGGTCTGCGCCGGAACCACGGTGCGCCGTCAGGAGATCGCGGAGCTGCTCGCCGGCCTGGCCGACCGCTCGCTCCTGCAACTCGCGCCGGAGACCGGCCGCTACCGGATGCTGGAAACGATCCGGGAGTACGGCCGTGAACAGCTGGCGGAGCAGGGAACCCTCACCGCGGTACGGGAATCGGCCGCCCGTTACTGCGCCGAACTGGTGGCCCACTACGACCCGTTGACCCGCGGCCCCGACCAGCTCCGCGCCCTCCACGCCCTGCGCGACGAGCACGACAACGTCATGGCCGCACTGCGCCACCTCTGCGACACCGGAGACGCCGACGGTGCGATCGGCCTCGCGGTGAACCTGACCTGGTACTGGCAGATGCTCGGCCTGCACGACGACGCCGCCCACTGGCTCGGCCGGGCGGTCGCGGTACCGGCCGGGCGACCGGGCGTGGGGCGCGACATCGCCGAAGCGATGCTGCTGCTCCACTCGCTCGCCCCCCGGAGCGCGCTCTTCAACGACTCGACCCGGGGCGGAAGCGAAGTGCTGCAGGCACTCACCGACCGGCTGCTGGACTCCCCGGCACCACCCGGCTTCGGCGCCGCGCTGACGACCCTCACTCTGGCCGGCCTCCAACGGACCGGGGCAGGTGAGGCCGTCGTCCAGCGCTTCATCGACGGACCCGATGTGTGGCTGGCCGGGCACGCACTCATCTCCCGGGCGCACGCCGCCGAGAACGAGGGCGACATCGACCGGGCCCGCAGCGACACGGCCGCGGCCCTGGAATGCTTCATCCGGGCCGGCGACCGGTGGGCGGTGGCCACAGCGCTGCCGCTGCGCGCGCTTCTCCGTCAGTACGACGGCGAACTCGACGGCGCCGTGGAGGATTTGCGGACGGCGAAGCGGACGGCGCACGAGTTCGGAACGCTCAGCCTCAGCGACGAGGTCTTCATCGACCTGCGCCGGATCGACCTCCACGCCCGGCTCGGCCGGACCACCGAGGCGAGCGAGATGATCACCGCGACCCGGGAACGCGTACTGCGTTCGGCGTCGCCGGACATGGTGGTCCTGCTCGACGCACGTGAGGCGCGGCTGTGCGTACAGACGGGCGAACTCGACCACGCGAGGCGGCTGATCGAATCGGCTGAGGCCGGACTGCTGGGCCGGAGCCCGGCCGGCGGCGACCACGGCCGGGCCCTGGTCGGCACGGTGCGGGCCGAACTCTGCCTCGGACTCGGGGACGGCCCGGCAGCGGCAAGGGCGTTGAGCCAGGCGTACGCGGCCGCGGTCACCAGTCAGGACCTGCCGATCGTGGCAACCGTGGCGGTGACAGTGGCCGGTCTGGCAGCGCTGTACGAGCGGCACCACGACGTGGCCGTCACACTCGGCGCGGCCGCCCGCCTGCGGGGCGCCGACGACAGCACGGAACCGCAGATCCGGGCCCTGAGCACCCGCGCGCGAGCCGGAATCGGCGACGCCGGCTTCGCCGAGGCATATGCGGCGGGCCGGCAGCTGGACGAACCGGCCGCCATCGAACGCGCCGACCCGGCCCTCCTGTCCGGCGCCCGGCCTGGCGACGCGGCGCCGTCGGAGCTTTAGACCGTGTCCTCCGAGGGTGCCCCGGACATCGGCTCCTGTGGCCCGAGTACCCTTCCGGTCCGGACGAGAAGCACACCGTCTTCGGCGCACAGCCGGACCGTGCCAGGGTTCCTGCCACCTGCTCGCGGATGGCTTGATTCCGCGTAGTCGGACGACGGCGAGGCAACTCGGTTGCCGCGCCGTCGCCGTCGTCGACGACGGAGGAGGGGCGCATTCCCGGCAGGCGGTCCGCGCCTTCCGGGCGGCGGCTCCTACGGGGTGCTCAAGGGCGTCCTCGTCCACGCGGCGCGGAGCGCCTTCTTGTCCACCTTGCCGACCTTGGTCACCGGCAGTTGGTCCAGCAGGACCGTCTTCCGCGGCGTGTACAACTCCCCCAACTCGGCGGTCACCGCCGCGCCGACCGTGTCCGGGTCGATGCCGGCGCCCGCGGCCACGGCCAGGAAGATCTGTACGGCCTCCCCGTAGTCTTCGTCGGGTACGCCCAGCGCCGCCGCGTTGCGCACACCGGGCAGCGTGAGCAGGAAGTCCTCCAGAACCCGGGAGTAGACGTTGTCGCTGGTGCTGCCGGTGACGATGATGTCCTTGGCCCGGTCGACGAGATAGAGGTACCCCTCGGCGTCGAGGTATCCGACGTCCCCCGTGCGCAGCCAGCCGTCGCGCAGCGCCTCAGCGGTGCGCTCCGGGTCCTCGTAGTAGCCGAGCATCACCGTCTCGCCCCGGACACACACCTCGCCCACCTGCCTGGCGGGGAGCGCCGCCGTGCTCCCTTCACCACGGATCTCGATCTCGGTGCCGGGCATCGTGCGACCGCAGCTGCGCCAGAGTTCGGGCCGCCGGGCTCCCTCCGACGCGAGCTCATCGGCGCGGAACGCGGCGATACCGAGCGCCTCCGACTGCCCGTATCCCTGGCTGAGCACGGGCCCGAAGACCTCGACCGCCTGCTGCAGCCGGCTGGGCGACGAGGCCGCGCCTCCGACCACGATCCGCCGCAGTGCGGGGAGAGCCCCGGGTTCGCACTGCGGGTGGTCGAGAAGCGCGTACAGCATCGGCGGTACGAACATGGTGGCGGTGATCTGCTCCTCGCGCAGCACCGCCAGCGCCGCGCCCGCTTCGAACTCGGGCAGCACGACGAGGGCGGACCCTGTCACCAGCGCCTGGATCGAGGTGAGATGGCCGCTGCCATGAGTGAGAAGTGTCGCGGCGAGCACGCGGTCCGTGCCCGGGTCCATGGCCGGGAAGGCCGCAGGCCGGGAGTCCTGCGAGACACCCTCCATCAGGTCCACCAGCGCGTTGTAGAGCCGATGGCTGTGCGCGGCGAGCTTGGGGCGGCCCAGAGTGCCGCCGGTGTAGAGGACGGTGACGGCCTCGTCCGCTCCCGGCGCGGGCACCCCGTCGGGACGGACGGCCGGGCACTCGGCCGCCAGCGCCAGAAGGTCCGTGCAGCGCTGCTCGCAGGGCCCGAGGCTGAGCAGTACGGGGGCGTGGACGCTGCGGTCGGCCGCGGCAGCCGCCCGCTGCGCGAAGAGCGGGTCGGTGACCACGGCGCGCGCCCGGGACTGCTCGACCAGCGCGGCGAGTTCACCGGGCCCAGGCTCGGGCGGCAGGAACACGACGCGGCAGCCGATGAGGTGGACCGCGAGCTGCACCAGGACGGAGTCCACGCGGTTGGCCAGGAACAGCCCCACTCCGTCGCCGGGTGCGAGCCCCTGACTGCGCAGCGCGTGACCCAGACGGAACAGCCGCTCCCGGGCATCCTTCCGGGTCAACCGCTGCGCACCCTGGACGAGCGCCTCGGCGTCCTCGTCCTTGTGCCACTGCTCCAGGATGTGGTCCAGGTAGGTCCGGGGCTCGGATATTGCGTGTGCGTTAACGATCATGCACATATGCAAACATGCCGCTCAGGAACCGCGACCCCAAAGGGGTGCGTTCTCGGCCATCTGGTGGTGGAGTATCATGTCCCTTTCCAGGGCGGACAATTGGCCATCCACAGCCAGTACTCCCCGACAGTGCGGGTTCTCAGGGGAGACAAGGAACACTGTCCCCCCTCTTTGCCCCTGGAAGCGCGAAAGCGCTCCCCCTCCCGACCGTCGCCCCGGCGGCGCGGCCGGCAGCCGCCTGGCCCTTGGGCACATGATGCCCTCCGATCACGCTCGGTTCATGAGGCCGGCCGGTCACGGCGTCGGTGTCCCGGAGCACGCAGGGCCTGCGCGAGCGCGCTCACACTGATGTCGATGATCGTGTGGAGTTGCGCCCGGTCCGCCCCTGCCCGGCTCACCACGGCCAGCGACTGGTTGACCGCCGCGAGGTGAACGGCGAAGTCGTCCGCGTCGCCGTCGGCCAGACCGGAACCCGTCAGTGCCGCCCGCAGCCGCGCACGCTGGACACCCAGGGCCTCGGTGGCGCGCGCGGCGATCCCGGGGCTCAGCACCGGTGTCGCCATCGCGCTCTGGGCGACCAGACAGCCGTCCGGCAGGGCGGGGTCGGCGATGCGCTCCAGCGTGACATCGAAGAACGCCCGCACCGCACGCAACGGCTCACCGGACGCGCCGGAGAGGGCATCGTCATACCTCCCTCCGTACCGCGTGGCATAGCGGTCCAGGCAGCGCAGATAGAGCGCGTCCTTGTCGCCGAGCGAGGAGTAGATGGAACTGCGGTTCAGTCCGGTCGCCCTGGAGAGGTCGTCGAGCGAGGTGTCGGCGTATCCGGCCCGCCAGAACTGGACCATCGCCGCGTCGAGCGCGATGTCCACATCGAACTGCTTCTTCCCGGCCATCACACGTACACCTCGTTCCTGGGCCCGCAGTCGCCGCCCCGCTCATCATATCTTGAACTGAATGGTTCAAGATGCGTTAGCCTTCAGCCATGACTGATACCGCGACCACAGAGAACGGCGCTTCCGGCCAGAACCCGGTCCCCGGACTGCCCCTGCACGACCTCCCGGGTTTCACCCACCGCTGGGTCGACGCCGAAGGCGTCCGGCTCCATGCCGTGGAGGGCGGCCACCCGAGCGGGCCCGCCGTCGTCCTGCTCGCCGGATTCCCGCAGACCTGGTGGGCCTGGCGCAGCGCGATGCCGGAGCTGGCCCGGCGGTACCGCGTGATCGCGATCGACCTGCCGGGGCAGGGCCACTCCGAGCGCCCTCACGGCAGCTACGACACCCATACGGTCGCTTCGCGCGTCCAGGCCGCGGTCACCGCCCTCGATGTGGAGAAGTACTGGCTCGTCGCCCACGACATCGGGGCCTGGGTCGCCTTCTCGCTGGCCCTGACGTACGAAGAGCACCTGCACGGTGTCGCCCTGCTCGACGCCGGCATTCCCGGCGTCAGCCTCCCCGAGGCCATTCCCACGGATCCCGGACTCGCCTGGAAGACCTGGCACTTCGCGTTCCACCTGGTGCCCGACCTTCCCGAGACACTGCTCGCCGGTCGCGAACGCGACTACGTCGGCTGGTTCCTGAAGACCAAGGCGCTCTCCCCGGACACGTACGACAGCGCCGAGATCGACCACTACGCCGCATCCGTCGCGGCGGAGGGCGGCCTTCGGGCCTCTCTCGCCTACTACCGCGACGCCGCGGAATCAGCCCGCAGGAACCATGACGCGCTCGGCCGGAGGCAGGTGACCGTCCCGGTCCTGGGGATCTCCAGCTCGCACGGCTCGATCCCGGACATGGCCGCCTCCCTCGCCCCCTGGGCGGAGAACACGACCGGCACCGTCATCCAGGGCGCCGGACACTTCATCCCGGACGAGCAGCCCGGCGCGGTGGTGGACGCGCTGACCGCGTTCATCGATCAGGAGCGTGCCGGGTAGCCGGCGTCCGACCCGGCTCCCCGGCCCCCGTAATGGGCCTTCGGGGTCCCCGCGCTGCGGCGGCCGGGGCTGAGCAGATAGGCGAGCGCCATCTCGGTGAGCTCGTCCGCGTACAGGCTCCGGGACTCCTCGTCCACCGGGCGGTCGGGGCGGATCGAGTTGTGGAAGCAGGCGCCGAGGAGGGCGCGGGCCACCGTGTCCAGCGCCGCTCCCGGGTCGGGGCGCCGGATCTGGCCGGTGTACGGGGCGGCCGCCGTGAGCAGGAGGCGGTGGACCTCGGTCATGGTGCGCGAGCCGCGGTCCATCACCTGGGCCTCCCGCACGCGCAGCAGGTCGGGGAAGAGGCCACTGGTGTCGGCGAACGACCGCACCAGCGTGTGCGTATAGGCGTCGAGGACGCCGGAGAGTGACGGCTCGGCCAGGCGCAGCTGCTCGGCCAGGTGCTCCTCGCGGCGCTCCAGCATCCGCTCCGTCAGGGCGGCGATCAACTGCTCCTTGCCGTCGAAACGGCGGTAGATGGAGCCGACCGAGACGCCGGCGCGTTCGGCGACACCGGTGATCGTCACGTCCTCCAGGCCGACCGATGAGACGAGCTCCTCCGCCGCCCGCAGCACGCGGGCCAAGGTCGCGGCGCTGCGCGCCTGACGCGGTTCCCGGTAGTGCGCTCGGCGGTCAGGCTCGTCAGTCATGTTCCGATCGTATCGGCGGTGACCGCGGCAGATGTTCTTGACAGCGGGCTCGCGCCCGCGCCTAGAATGCGAATGCGAGTTCTCATTCGCATTCTAGGCAACGCATTCCAGGACGACGCATTCCAGGACGAGGAGCCACCCATGCCCACACGGCTGGAGGACGCGGCGGAGACCCGCGCCCTGATCACCGTAATCCGTGAGCATCGCGGGGAGTTGACCGAAGGAGGTTTCGCCGCCGACCGTGACCACGCGGATCCCACCGCCAACCTGACACTGCTGGCCGGGGCCGGCGTCTCACGGCTGGCCGTACCCACCCGGTACGGGGGGTTGTGGGACGGCACCGAACGCGGCGGGTGGGGCGCGGTCATCCGGGCCGTACGGGAGATCAGCGCGGGCGACGGCCCCACCGGGCAGAACTGGCTCACCACGCTCCTGGTGGCCCGCGAGCTGCTCGGCCGGGACAGCGGCCTCTCGGAGCCGGCCCGCGCCGAGCTGGCCCGCCGGATACTCGACGACGGCCTGAGGCTCGTCTCCTCCGCGGCGGAGACCGGGACGACGGGCAGGACGACCGCTCGGCGCACCGACGGCGGGGTGGTGCTGAGCGGTACGAAGTCCTTCAACTCCAACAGCGGCGGACTGGGAACAGCCCTGGTCACCTGTCTGCTGGAGGGCGAGCATCCCACGCGCCACCAGGTGCTGGTGGACCTGAAGGGCCCCGGGGTCCGGTTGCACGGCGACTGGGACAACATGGGCCAGCGCGGCACCCGCAGCCAGACGATCACCTACCAGGACGTCTTCGTACCCGACGGCCGCCACCAGCCCGCGGGCGGACAGCCGGGCACGGTCTTCCTGGGGGCGGCCATGCTGCTGCACGCCGCTCTGATGCAGGGAATCGGCGAAGGCGCCCTGGACGCACTCGTCCAGCACACCCGCACCATGAAGCGCGGCTCGCTGCCCCAGTTCGCCACCCCGGCCGAAGACCCCCTGATCCTGCGCCGTATCGGCGCCCTCTCCAGCCGACTGGCC
The DNA here is from genome assembly GCF_042751845.1 of Streptomyces sp. NPDC059398. NCBI lineage: Bacteria > Bacillati > Actinomycetota > Actinomycetes > Kitasatosporales > Streptomycetaceae > Streptomyces > Streptomyces sp. NPDC059398. The sequence goes on from NZ_JBHYWP010000005.1 coordinate 46,855, forward strand.
GCCTCCCGCGCCCTGTTGCACAGCGCTGCCGGCCAACTGGAGTCGGACCGACAGGACGAGGACGAGGACCTGGACGCCACCGTCGTCGACTGTTTCCGGGCCAAGGTCGCCGCCGTCGAAGCCTCCCTCGAAGCGGCCGCCGGGATCCACGAGATCACCGGCGCACGCAGCACGTCCCACGCCTACGGATACGACCGCTACTGGCGCAATGCCCGTACCTTCGCCTCCCACGACCCCATCGACGCCAAGAACGTCTACATCGGCGGATACGAGCTGGGCAACCGTCTGCCGCCGCTGTCCACCATCATCCGCCTCTGAGCGCCGGGCGCGGAACCGGTCACGGCGCCCGCTCCGCTGCCGGCCTCGCGCCCTCCCCCGCCAGACACCCCGAAAGCGACCGACTCATGCCGCACCACGCCACGACACCCCCGGGCGCCGCCGGTCCGCGCTCCGCCACGACACCCTCCGGCGCCTCCGGTCCGCACCCCGTCTCCGGGGCTCTCTTCCGGCACGCCATGGCCTCGGTGGCCACACCCGTATCCGTCGTCACCACCGCCGAGGAAGGCACGCCGTACGGCACCACGGTGAGCGCCTTCGCCTCCCTGTCCATGGACCCGCCGCAGGTCCTGGTCGCGCTCGACGAGAACTCCGGTCTGCTGGACGTCCTGCGCCGCACCCGGCGCTTCGCGCTCAACGTACTCAGCGCCGGACAGGAAAGCCTCGCCACCACCTTCGCCCGCAAGGACCCCGACAGATTCGCGGGCATCCGCTGGCACCAGGAGGCCGGACTGCCGCGGCTCGCCGGTGCCGGCGTCTGGCTCGCCTGCGCCGTGGACCACTTCCTGCCCGGCGGTGATCACGTCATCGCCGCGGGCCGCGTCACCGGGACGCACGTCAGCGAGGAAGCCGCGCCGCTCACCTACCACCGCCACCGGTTCGGCACCCACGTAACGGCGGGCACATCCCACGGGAGTTCCTGAGAGGCCCGGGGACCTGGGGACCTGGGCAAGCATTGATTCCTTCCAGGCATGGATCGAGAACGGATAGATCTTGGACACGCGGGAGTCGTGACAGTTCACTGGAGGCATGATTCACCACACCACGATCGTTGCCTTCGACAATCCGATTCCCACGAGCGATCTGGACGAGTATCTGACCGAGTTCGAGGAACTGGTGAGGGGCTCAGGAGTGGTCGAGTCCGTCACGACCCGGCACCACATTCGTGTCCCGGGGGACGACCACGCCCCGGTGGCCGTCGCGAGCGCTGTGGTGCAGATGCGCCTGACCGGTCTCGATGCCCTGAACGCGGTCTATGCCCTGCCCGGGGCCGTCGACCTCATCAAGCGCTGGCAGGCCCGCCACCCGTACAAGGCGATCTGGGCCAACCACGAGCCGCTGGCATGAACGGCCGCCCGGGGCCGCGTTGAGCCGGTGTCCCCGGAACGACCAGTGGCCGGTCTCGGATCTCTCCGAAACCGGCCACTGATCTCCGTCCTGTCCCCTACGAGGGGCTGCTACGAGCTGGGCGGAGTCAGCACCCCGTCGATCACGTAGACCTTGCCGTTGGCCGTGGTGATGTCACCACAGGTGATGGCAGCCGTCTTGTTGACCTTGAACGAGGTGCCGGAGCCCGCCGTGGTGAGTGTGCCGCCCTCCAGCGTGGTGAACGTCCCCTGGGAGAGCTGGGACGGGGTGATCTCCTTGGGGACCACGTGGTACTGCAGAAGCTTCTTCAGCTCGGTCCTGTTCTTGAGCAGAGCGTCGGTCTTCGCCTTGCCCATCTTGTTGAACGCCGCGTTGGTGGGTGCGAACAGGGTGGTGTTCTTCGCGTCGTTCAAGGTGTTGGTGAGGCCCGCCTTCTTCACCGCGCTCACCAGCATGGAGAGGTTCGGATCGTGGGACGCTGCCGTCGCCAGTGTCTCCTTGGCCATGCTGTCGACGCTGCCGGCACCGCTCTTCGGGAGCGACGAGCACTGCGGTCCGAAGGGCTTGGACGTACTCGGCGACGCCGACGGCGAGGAGCTGTGGCTCGCGGACGGACTCGGAGTCGACGTGTCGGCGAACGCCTGGGGCGTCAGCGCCGCCAGCGACAGTGGCAGCGCGAGTGCGGCGGAAGCGGCTACGGCGGTGGTCCGAAGGTGGGTGAGCTTCATGCCTTTCCTCTTCCTGAGAGGGGAAGTGTCATGGTCCGGGCCGGGGGGCCTCGGCGGGAGCAGCAGGTCGAACCGCTCCACGGTGAGCCGGCCACCGGATCGGCACACCCACCGTCCGGTCAGCCGTTCGATCCCGTGATCGGTACGGCCACCAAGGACCAGTGAAACGGCATGTACTCCATTCGGCATCCCGAGAGCCTCCCGAGCCGCGTCCAGGTGCGCGGACGCCCGGTGAGAGACGCCCCGCCGCCGGTCCGACGGGGAGGGTCAGCCACCGCCCGGTGCCGGACGGGCGCCACCGCGCCAGCTCCAATAGAGTCCGGGCCGGGTCTGCCCGTCACAGCCGACCAGACGAAGTACGGGGTGGAGATCGGTCCTTGAGTCCCATCGCGGGGGGAGGTTCCGGTCGTCCTGGTAGAGGCACTTGTTCCCCCGGCCCACGAGACGCCATGCCGTGCGTTTCCAGCTCATGCTCCGCCACGGCTTGTGAGTCCACCTTTGTTCCGGGCGGGAGGGGGCACATCGGTCAAGGCCCGTGCCTTCTGCCAGTTGGGTGAGGCAGTAGCCCCGGCGGAACCGCGACCTGATCGTGCCGTCACCCCTGACATCCCACTTCTGCGCGGGGGTTCCCGCACAGCTGTCGAGCCTGACCGCACCACTCTTCGGTTCCGCGCTTACCGCTTCCAGGCACTGCTCGGGCCTTCTGCTGGTGAAGGCGGTGGTCCTGCCGACGTCCGCGAGGATCTCACCCGGACGAGGAGCACGGTGGATCTGCCGGTACTGGCGATGCACCCAGTGGGACGCGTCGGGCGCGAGCGGCCCCTTGTGGACACCGGATGCGGCGCAGTCCCGGAAGCGGCAGCCGGCCCGGGCCAAATAGCGCCTGACCGCCGACTCCTTCGGCGCTACCTGGCTCTGCGAGAGGTTGGGGCTGAGCGATGACATCGTGTACCCGAGGTAGGGGAACACGGGGATCCCGGCGGCGTATCCCGCATCCCTGAAGTAGCGGGCGCCGATGCCGTGGTCGCTGTGGTCGACCCTGCCGCTCAGGCCGAAGGCGAACGAGGCGTTGTCGTAGTCGAGCGTGAGGATCCGCCGCGCGCCCAGCTTCCGGGCCAGGGCGGACAGGGTCCGCACGAGCTGACCGCCGGTGAAGGTGCCCTCGCCCTGGAAGAGCGGGATGCTGTGCCGGGTGCCCAGGAACAGTTTGAGCAGACTGTCCCTGTCCGACCCCTCGGGAAGCCCGTCGTGGAGTTCGAAGAACACCAGGCGCACGGAGGCGGCCGGGGCGCCGTCGAGCGTCAGGGACCGGATACCGCGCCCGTCGGCCCGTACCGTCCTCTCCGTCCACCGGTCGGGCACCCCGGCCAGATCCGCGTAGGCCGCACGCACCCCCCTCTCCCTGTCCGCCACATAGTCCAGGGCCGCCCGCCGTGGGGTCATGCCGTCATCGCCCGCGGTGAGGTAGACGGTGGTGACCGGGCACCCGGCCCGGATGGTCCGGCGTATATCGCGTATGATGAAGACGGGGTGGTGGTCGGGGTGCCCCACCCCGGCCCGGGGGCCCCCACACCCGGGGGGGGGGGTGGGCGCCCCCCCCGCCCCGGGGCCCGTATCCACTCCGGTGCCAGAAGCGCCGCCGGGGGAACACGACGCCCCGGCGAGGGCACACAGCACCGCCACCGCGACGGGAGCCGTCCGGCACACTCCGCGTAACTTCCCGCCGACAGCACTCCTGCGGCCCACAGGACGACTCCCCTCTTCCAGCTCCCACTGCGCCCTCGTGTGCCGGGGCGGCATCGATCCCGCTTCAGGCCCTGCGGCTCCGGGCGCGCCGGTCTCCCGCCCGAGCCCTACGATTCCCGCAAGCCCACGAGCCCCACTAGTCCGAGAGAAATCCTCCTGCGGCTGCTCCCCGTCGGCCACTCGGCCGGAACGCCCTCCCGGCGGTATCCGTGACCGCCGGCCTCCCCGCAGGCCCCCAGACCGGCCAAGAGTCGGCACCACCGCGCTGTCCTCCCCGGCGGGACGTCAGCTCCTCCCCCTGGCCCCCTGCTCGGCGGGTACTGGCCCGGAGAGTTTGCTGAAAGGTCGTTGAAAGGGCCCCGTGTTCGTATAGGGACGTGCCCGGCGGCAAGCAGGCGGACGGGGGACAGCGATCGTGAGCCACGGTCGCGGAGCGTTCCGAGCCGCCGGGCATGCTCATCCTCGTCCCGCTCCGCGGGGCCGATCAGCGGCTTCAGGACGCGTTCCGTGGCCGCTGATGACGTGGTCACCTGATGACGTGGTCACACGTCTCGCGAGCAGCATCCGTGGTTGGTGAGTACGTACCGGACCGAGACGGCACCCGGACGAGCGTGCGTCGTCCTTTCCGAAGGCAGCGCCCGACCACTGGCCCGGGTCCCGGCTGCCGAGCCCCCGGGACGCCGCGGCCCCGGCCCCGCCGCCTCTCCTCTCCTCTCCTCCATTACGGCTGAGGAGGAAGAGGGCCCCACGTGAGCCTGCCTGCTCCCCTTCGGGCCCGGTGCCCACGCCTGTCCGCGTAAGGTGGTCGTCCCCTGCGGACGCCGCCGGCTCGGCGCATCAGCAGGTCAGGGCAGCGCACTGCGGACCGGGGCACAGCAGGAGAGACATGGCCACGCTGGACATTGCCGTACTCGGCCCTTTTCTCCTGCGGCTGGACGGCCGACCGGTGGAACTGCCCAGCATGCGCCAGCGCGCGCTCCTCGCCACGCTGGCCCTGCACGCCGGACAGACCGTGGCGAAGGGCGCGCTGACCGAGCTGGTCTGGGGGGAGAGTCCTCCGCAACACATCGCGTCCAGCCTCTACACCCTGGTGAGCCGGCTGCGTTCGCTGCTCGGGGACGAGTTGGTGCGTACGGCGCCCGGCGGCTACCGGCTCGACGTCCCGCCCGAACGGGTCGACGCGCTCAGGTTCCAGCAGTTGCTCGAAGCGTCCCTGGACGGCTCCCTCGACATGTCCGTAGAAGCGGACGCCGGGACAGCGCACCGGCTGGTGGCCGACGCGCTCGCACTGTGGCGCGGCACCCCGCTGGCGGACGCCGGCTCCCCCGTCGAGAACGCGTACGCCGTCGCCCTGACCGAGCAGTACCTCGGCGCGGTGGAGCGCAACGCCGACCTCCAACTGCGGGCAGGAGCCCTCCCGTCAGCTGAACTCGTGGCTGAACTGCTGCGGTTGACGAACAGGCACCCACTGCGCGAGTCCTTGTGGCAGCGGCTGCTGGCAGCTCTCGGCGCGTCCGGCCGACTGGCGGAGGCGCTGGAGGCGTACGAGACGGTCCGGCGGACCCTCGACGACCAGCTCGGCACCCCGCCGTCCGCGGAACTGCGCTCCCTGTACGCCGAGTTGCTGCGCACCGCTCCCGTCCCGCCCACGGCCGCGCCAGAAACTCCGCCGCCCGCAGCCGCAGCCCCGCCTGCCCCGGACCCCGGGCAGGCAGCATCGCCCGAGCCGCCCACCTCCTCCTTGGCTTCCTCCCTGCTCCCGGCCCGCCCCGACGGCTTTGTGGGCCGCACCGTCGAACTGGCCCTGTTCGACGAACTGCCCGGCTCGGCCTATGAGGACAGCGGACCGGCCGCCGTCGCCGTCGTGCACGGCATCGGCGGCGTCGGCAAGACCGCACTGGCCCTGCACTGGGCGCACGCCGCAGGCCGGCACTTCCCCGGCGGCCGTTTCTACATCGATCTGCACGGCTACGGTCTCGGCACCCCGGTCACCCCGCACCACGCGCTCGGCCTGCTGCTGGCTCAGCTCGGTATCGACCCGGAGCGCGTCCCCGCCCACACCGACGAACGACGGGCGCTGTGGCGGACCTCGCTGGCCGCCCGACGCGCCCTTGTCGTCCTGGACAACGCTCACAGCGCCCAGCAGGTCCGGCCGCTGCTCCCCGGCGCGGACGGCTGCGCCCTCGTGACCAGCCGGAGCCGGCTCAGCGGGCTCACGATCCGCGACGGCGCCCGGTCCGTGCCGCTGGGCGAACTGACCGACGCGGAGGCCGCGCGCGTGCTCGCGGAGGTCATCGGCGGCGCCCGTACGACCGCGGAACCGGATGCCGTCGCCCGGCTCGCCCGCGCGTGCGGGCGGCTTCCGCTGGCCCTGCGGATCATCGCGGAACAGCTCTCCCGCCACCCCGTCGCAAAGCTGGCCGATTTCGCCGCTGACTTCGAGCAGGCCGCATCCCCGGGAGACGGATCCGGGCGGCTCGGCAGCCTCGACGTACTGGCCGTCGCCGACGACCCGGTCTGCGACGTACGGACCGTCTTCTCCTGGTCCTACGAGCAACTGGACCCCGGCGCGGCCCGGTTGTTCCGCCTGCTCAGTCTGGTACCGGGGGACGCCGTCGACACCGGGGCCGCCGCGGCGCTCGCCGACCGGCCGGCCGCCGAGGTCCGCGCGGTTCTGGCCGGACTCGCCGGGCTGCACCTGCTGGAGGAGGACGGCCCCGGCCGCTACCGCGCACACGACCTGCTCCGCGAGTACGCGGCCGAGCGCACCACCGCCGAGGACTCGGCCGACGAGCGCGAAGCCGCTCTGGAACGGCTGCTCACCTGGTACGTGCACTCCGTGGACGCGGCCGTCGGCATCCTCGCCCCACGCTGGAACGGCCTCCCCCTGCCGGCCGGCATCCCCGCGGCGCCGCTCCCGGAGTTCGACGGCAGCCCCTCCGACGCCCCCGACTGGCTGGACTGCCACTGCAGCGCCCTGGTCGCCGCTGTCGAATACACCGCGCGGCAGGGCCCGTACCTCTACGCGTGGCTGCTCGCGGACCGGCTGCGCGGGTACTTCTGGCGCAGCCTCCGCGTGGCCGAGTGGCAGGCCACGGCCGACGCGGCCCTCGCAGCGGCCGACGCACACGGCGACGTGAGCGCGCGCGCCGCCGCCGCGCTCACCGCCGCCGACCTGCACGGTCACACGAGCAGGCCCGACGACGCTGTCCTGCTGTACCGGCGGGCCGGGCGGCTCGCGCGGGAGGCCGGCCGACCCGACCTCGCGGCGACCGTGCTCAACAACCTCGCCGGGACTCTGTGGCGATTCGGCCGGCTGGTCGAGAGCGCGGCGTGCCTGACCGAGGTCCTGGAGATCAACCGCCGTCTCGGTCGGGCGCACGGTGAGTTCAGCGCCCATCTCAATCTCGCCTCGGTCTGCATGCCGATCGGCCGCACACAGGAGGCGCACGACCACCTGATGAGGAGCCTCGCGCTGGCGGACGGCCAGCAGGAGCGTGCCCGCGTCATGATCAACCTCGCGCGTACGACGCATGCCGTGGGCCGTCTCGACGAAGCCCTGCGGTATGCGCACCAAGCACTGCCGGCCTTGCGCGGGACCAACGACACCACCTGGCAGGCCGACTGCCACTGCTACCTCGCGGCGATCCACCGCGACCGCGGCGAACAGGACCTGGCGGAGGCCGAGGCGCAGGCCGCGCTGCGGTTCGCGGAGACCACGCAGGACCCGCTGGTCCAAGCCGAGTCGCTGGTCACCGTCGGCGCGGTACGGCTGCACTTCGCACGTCACGCCGACGCTGAACCGTTCTTTCTGCGCGCTCTCTCCATCGCCCGGGAGAACGGCCTGCTCCATGTGGAGGCCGGCGCCAGGACGGGCCTCGGCTCCGCAGCGGCCGCCGCGGGCCGGACGGCGGAAGCGGCCGGACACGCCACCGCAGCGGTGGCTCTCGCCCAGGAGCACGGCTTCGCGGACCGCACGGCCGAGGCGCAGCTGGCGCTGGGCCGGGTCCGTCTCCTGCAACGGGACCTCGCGGCCGCCGAAGAACTCGCGGGCTGCGCTGCGAACGCCCACGAGGCCGCGGGCCTGCGGGTCGGCCACGCCCGGTCGATGCTCCTCCTCGCCCAGGTCCGGGCGGCTGCCGACGCCCCGGGCGCGGCGACAGCCCTCGCCGAGGCCACGGCGCTGCTCTCCGGACTGGGCTGCGCCGTACGGGAGTGAGCCCTGCGGTGTACCGGGCCGGGAGGGGGGCACCCGTCCACCGGGCCCGGCCTTCGCGCCCTCGGACAGGAACCCAGTCGGCGGACCGGTTCTACTCCTTGACTTCGCCGCCCTGGCCAAGCCCCGTCATGCCGTCGTCCGGTGCAGGCCGTCGAGAACGGTGGCGAAGAGGGGGCGCAGATAGTCGGGGGTTTCATTGATCTTGGCGATGGCGACGATCAGATCGAAGATCTGCTCCAGGGTGAGGTCGTCACGAATCTGGCCCGATTCCTGGGCTGCGGCCAGCAGGGGACGGCCCGCGTCCACGGCGCGGGCGCGATGGCTGGTGATGTCGTCCCGGTCGGTGTGCTCCAGCAGCTCGGAGATGATGAGCCGCTTGTGCGGAATGAAGGCGATCTGGAGACGCAGCCAGGCGGTGAGGGCTGCTGCGGGGCTCTGGCCGGGTTCGGTGGTGGCGGCGGCGCAGATCTGGTCGACTTCGTCGGCGTAGAGAGCTTCGAGGAGTTCTTGGCGGCCGGGGAAGTTGCGGTACAGGGTGGCCATGCCCACTCCGGCGCGGCGGGCGATCTCCGCCATGGAGATGTCCGGGGTGGGGTCGGCGAATGCCGCGCGGGCCGCGTCGAGGATCTTGTCGCGATTGCGTTCGGCGGCTGCACGCCTCTTCGGGAACGCCGTCCTGTCTGCCTCCATCAACGCCTCCACGCGTGCCGTTCGTGCTCTGGTGCGCCCGCCGACCGGGCCCGGTCCCGCAAAGTGGACAGCCTATCCGCCATCGCTCTACGCTTGGCGGACAGGCTATCCGGAAACTGTGAGGAGCACAGCCATGCCCACTCGACCACACTGCACTCCGAGCGTCGGCGCGCCCGCACCGCCCGATGCCGACCCTTCGCACGGGGTGGCCAAGCGCGGTGTCGTACTCGCAGCTGTGGCAGCTGTGGCGTGCGTGGCACAGTTCATGGTGGTACTGGACTCTTCCATCGTGAACGTGGCGCTGCCGTCCATGAAGGCGGGCCTCGGCCTGTCGGCCTCCGCGCAGCAGTGGGTGGTCAACGGCTACCTGGTCGCCTTCGGTGGTCTGCTGCTGTTCGCCGCGCGCGCCAGTGACCTGTTCGGACGCCGCCGCGTCTTCCAGATCGGACTGGTCGTCTTCTCGCTCGCCTCGCTGGCCGGCGGGCTGGCGCAGGACGGCTGGATGCTGCTGGCGGCCCGGGCGGTGCAGGGCGCGGGAGCAGCGGCGCTGGCGCCGTCCAGCCTCAGCCTGATCACCGCAAGTCACACCGACCCCTCCCGGCGCACCCGGGCCATGACGTGGTGGGGTGTTGCCGCCTCCAGCGCCGGGGCCGCGGGCATCGTGGTCGGCGGAGTGCTGGCGCAGCTGAGCTGGCGATGGGTGATGCTGGTCAACGTCCCCATCGGTGTCGGCCTACTGGTCGCCGGCATGGTGTTCCTGGCACCCACCGCAACCGGGCAGCGCCGTTCTCGTATCGATCTTCCCGGCGCGATCACCGTGACACTGGCGGCCGCGGCACTCGTCTACGGCGTCTCGGCCGCACCCGACGCGGGGTGGGGAACGGCCCGCGTCATCGTCTCCCTGGTGGCCGGTGTGCTGCTGCTCGCGGCGTTCGTGGCCATCGAGCGCCGCAGCAGCGACCCGCTCGTCCCGCTGGGGATCTTCTCCATCGCCAACGTGCGCATGGGCAACATGCTCACGCTGTGCATGGGCGCCGTCATCACCGCACCGCTGTTCTTCCTGTCGCTGTATCTGCAGCAGGTCCTGGGCCAGAGCGCCGTGCGCACCGGGCTGTCCCTGCTGCCCATGGTCGCGGTCATCAGCATCGGAGTGCTCCTTTCGCAGAAGCTGATCCCCGTCATCGGCGCACGCCGCCTGGTGATGATCGGTGGCGTCATCGCCGCGGCGGGCCTGGTCTGGGTGGGGCAGCTTCCCGTCCACTCCGACTACGTCGCCCACCTGCTGCTGCCCACCGTGGTCGTGGGTGCGGGCACCAGCCTGACGATGATGCCCGCGATCGTCGCATCGACCAGCGGCATCGACCCGCGCGACGCCGGCGTCGCCTCCGGCCTGATCAACATGTGCCGCCAGCTGGGTGCCGCCCTCGGCCTGGCCGTCCTGGTCACCATCGCCGCCACCGTCACCGGTCACAGCAGTGCCGACGGCAGCACGGCGGTCGTCGACGGCTACCGCATCGCCTTCTGCGCCATCGCCGCCCTCAGCCTCGCCACGGCCGCCCTGGCCCTGCGCCTCAAGCCCCCCCGGTGAGCCATCCCCCACCTGCCCCTCCTGAGGGGTTCATGATCCTCGACGACCAGGCCGCAACCGCCCTGCTCGACATCACCGCCCCGCTGGAGTGGGTCGCGGTCGGCGCAGTGGGCGCTGCCCCTCTTCTGCTGCCGGCTCAGCGGACCGTCGGAGCCGGCGGCGCGACCACTTCACGCAGCTCGGCGGCGGCCTGGGCCATGAGCTGAGCGAGGGTGGTGTCCGGCTCGGCGAGCCAGCGGGGCATGGCGCGGCGGTGGATCGCCAGCACCACGTCGATGATGAAGCGCGCTTTGCCGGGCTCGACGCCGCGGCGCTCAAGCGCCGATGCCAGCGCGTCGGCGATGTCGGCGAGCTTGATCAGATCGCGCTCGGCCAGTGCCGGGTTGGCGGCGATCACTCTTCCCCGGCGCAGCAGGAACTCGCGTGGGCGGAAGATCTCCTCGGCTGTTCCCAGCGCGGTCAGCAGCGCCTCGATCGGGGTGAGGCCCGGACCGGCCGCCTCGACCTGGGCGACGAGGTGGGCCTCAAGTTCGTTGCCGGCGAAGAGGACTTCTCGCTTGTCGGGGAAGTACCGGTAAAAGGAGCGCTCCTTCAGACCGGCGGCACCAGCGATCTGCGCGACCGAGGTGCGCTCGAACCCCTGCGTCTCGAACAGCTGAAGCGCCGCGCGTTCGAGCCGCCCCTGTGCGTCTGATTCCCATCGAGGCATACCTACCAGGGTACGACAACAGGAGCTGTTATCTGCTGGTACGGTCGATGACAACAGATGCTGTTATCACCAGGAGATCGTCATGAAGGCTCTGCAATTCGACCGGTTCGGTTCTCCGGATGTGATCGTGCTCCGCGACGTCCCACTGCCCGAGCCGGGACCCGGCCAGATCCGAATTGCCGTGCAGGCGTGCGGCCTGACACCGGCCGACTGGCACGTCGTCGACGGTCTCCTCGCCGACCGCCTGCCGCCGCTGCCGCGCGGGCTCGGCCTTGAGGTCGCGGGCACCGTCGACGCGCTCGGCGAGGGCGTCATCGGCGTCCAGGTCGGCGACCGCGTGTTCGGCCCGGCCGCCTTCGACGGCCCGACGGCCGGCGCCGCCGAGTACGCGCTGATGCCGGCCTGGGCGCACATTCCCGAGGGCGTAACCGCCGAGCAGGCCGCCGCGTTGCCGATGGCGGCCGAGACGGCGTGGCGCGCGCTCGACGGCCTCGGCGTCCAGCCGGGAGAGCTGTTGGTCGTCCACGGCGCGGGCTCCACCGTGGGTGAGGCAGCGGTGCGCTTCGCGCTGCACCGGGGTGTTCGGGTGATCGCCACCGCCGGGCCGACACGGGCCGCCGCCCTGGAGGAGATCGGCGCCGAGGTGACCACGTACGGCAAGGGCATGGCCGAACGCGTCAGCGCACTGGCCCAAGGCCCCGTGGACCGCGCCCTGGACACCGCGCCGACCGGCCCAGTCCGGCCGGCGGCTCGCTACCGACCTTGATCGAGCTGACCGGGGATCCCGACCGTGTCCTCACCGTCTCGGACTTCGCTGCCGCAGCCGAACTGGGCGTCCGGGTCTCCACCGAGATCCGCTACGACCAGATGAACGAGTTCGCCAGGCTCGCCGGCGAAGGCATCCTGGTCGTACCGGTCGCCCGCACCTACACCCTCGACCGGATTCAGGAAGCGGCCAGGCTCAGCCAGTCCCGGCGCCCAGGCGGCAAGCTCATGCTCGTCCTGTGAGCGCGTTGCCGGTCGGGCGGCAGGAGTCCACGCAACCCCGGTGATCACGCGGTGACCGTACTCGTTCCCGACCGGAGTCCCCCACAGGATCGCGAAGTCACACGGGAGTACCAGGCCCTGTCCGGGCGGACGGTAGTGGCGTTCGGGCTGCCGAGTCGGCGGGGGCGCCGCCCGAGGTCCTGGTAGTCGGTGCCGGGCTGGGCCTCGCCCACCCAGTAGGCCCGTCAAGGAGGCTGGTCCCCCCACTGTCCCCAGGAATGACCAAGGGGGGCGGTGGGTTTTTTTAGGCACCAACCCCCAACAAAACACTAACTGAACTCAGAGTCGCCGCCATTTTTAATGATAGACCCACAATACCCCCCCGGGGCGGTTTCTCTAAACCCCCCCCCCCCCCCCAACAACCCACGACTCTCACGAGTCGGGACGACAGGATTTGAACCTGCGACCCCTTGACCCCCAGTCAAGTGCGCTACCAAGCTGCGCCACGTCCCGATGCCCGGTCAGAGCCGGGATTCCCCGGCCGAACGCGCACCGAAACAATACCGCACTCCAGCCGGTGCTCACGAACCCGTTTCCCCCGCTCCGCCCAGTTGACCTCAAGTGCGCTTGATGTTGGATCGTCGGCCGCATGAACACAGACCTGAACCGGCTGATGGCCCTCATGACGGGCGACGAGAAGCACGGGCCTGCGGCGACCTCCACCCTGGACGCCCTCTGGGTCCTGTACGACCGGGTACTGCGGGTCACACCGCAGACCGTCTCGGCGCCCGGCCGGGACCGCTTCCTGCTGTCGAAGGGGCACGGCCCCATGGCGTACTACGCGGTCCTCGCGGCGAAGGGGTTCTTTCCCGAGGAACTGCTCGCGGGCTTCGGGGCGTACGACTCGCCGCTCGGCCACCACCCCGACCGGCTGCTGGTGCCCGGTGCGGAGATCGGCAGCGGGTCGCTCGGGCACGGGCTGCCGCTGGGGGTGGGCACCGTGCTCGGGCTACGGGCGCAGCGGCTCACCGACCCACGCGTGTGGGTGCTGATCGGTGACGCCGAGCTGGACGAGGGCTCGGTGCACGAGGCCGTCGCGTATGCCGGGCCCGCCGGGCTCGACCAGCTGCACACCGTGGTGATCGACAACGCCTCCGCCAGCTACGGCGCCCCCGGTGGGATCGCCGCCCGGTTCGAAGCCGCCGGGTGGTCGGTCCTGACCGTCGACGGGCGGGACCACGAGCAGCTGTACGCCGCCTTCACCGCACCGCATCCGGGCCGGCCGCACGCCGTCGTCGCCCGGGTCGAGCCCAAGAACGTCTGAGCGGGACCGGCGGAACCAGCAGAGCCGACAGGACCATCTGAGAGGGAATTGTCATGGACAACATGCGCGAACGCTTCGCCGCCACCACGTCACGGCTGCTGGACGAGGACCCCAGGATCGCCGTCGTACTGGCCGAGATCACCCGCGACGGTTTCGCCGAAGCGGCCGGGGCCCACCCCGGGCGGGTGGTCAATGTGGGCATCCGTGAACAGCTGCTGATCGGCGCGGGCGCCGGGATGGCGCTGACCGGGATGCGCCCGGTCGTGCACACCTTCGCCAGTTTCCTGGTCGAGCGCCCCTTCGAACAGCTCAAGCTGGACCTGGGCCACCAGGGCGTCGGCGCCGTGCTGGTGAGCGCCGGGGGTTCGTACGACTGGCCCGCCGGTGGTTTCACCCATATGTCGCCGGGCGATGTGGCGCTCCTCGACACGCTGGACGGCTGGACCGTGCACGTACCGGGCCATCCCGACGAGGCGGAGGCCCTGCTGCGGGACGCCGTACGGGGGGACGACCGGGTGTACGTACGGCTGTCGCTCCAGGCCAACCGGCGTCCGCAGCCGGTCACCGCGGGCGGGTTCCGCACCGTGCGGGAGGGCCACGGCGGGGTGGTGGTCGCGGTCGGGCCGATGCTGGACGCGGTCCTGGCGGCGACGGAGGGGATGGACGTGACCGTGCTGTACGCGACGACTGTGCGCCCCTTCGACGGCGCGGCCCTGCGCTGGGCCGCCGAGGCCCCCGACCGGGCCGATGTGGTGCTGGTCGAGCCGTATCTGGCCGGTACCTCGACGGCGGCGGCGAACGACGCGCTGTCCGACCGGCCGCACCGGGTGCTCGGCCTCGGGGTCGGCAGGAAGGAGCTGCGGCGGTACGGGCAGATCGAGGAGCATGTCGCCGCGCACGGGCTGGACGCCGCCTCGCTGCACCGGACCATCAGCGAGTTCCTGGCCTGAGGGGCCGGACGGAACGGCGGCTCCCTTCTCCGGCGGGCCGGGACGGCGGCTCCGTTCCCCGGCGGTGCGGCGGCCGGGGCCAGTAGCTCGGTCCCCCGGCGGCACCGTTCCCCGGCCGCCCCCCCCTCCTGGCCCTCTCCCCCGCGCACTCACCCCGTGCGCCGCTGCCCCCGCTCGAAGTAGCCGATGAGCTCCGGGTCGAGCGGCGGAACCTGGCGCGGGGTGCCGCCGTCCCGCAGCGAGTCCGTCGCCCGTACCCCGGCGGCGACCGCCATCCGGGCGGCGACCGGGGAGGTGTCGGTGCGCCCGCCCTCGCGTACGAACCGCAGGAACTCGTCCATCAGCAGCGGGTCGGCGCCGCCGTGGCCCGCCTCGTCCTGCGCCTCCGGGACGGAGTGGATCTCGTCGGCGTCATCGCGGTAGACGGAACGGCGGGTGTTCCAGACCTTCACCGTGCTGCCAGGCCCGTCGCCGAAGTTCTCCAAACGGCCCGCGTCACCGATGACGGTGTAGTTGCGCCAGTAGTCGGGGGTGAAGTGGCACTGCTGATAGGAGGCCAGCACCCCGTTGTCCAGGCGCATGTTCAGCAGCGAGACGTCCTCGATGTCGATCACGGGGTTGAGGGCGCGCTGGGTGTGCGGCGGCCAGTGCCCGTCCTTGGTGTACCAGTCGGCGGCCTTGGGCTCACCGGGCGCACGGCGGTGCGGGTTGTCGCCGTAGACCATCAGGTCGCCCATGGCCTGGACGTCGTGCGCGTAACCGCCCGCGAGCCAGTGCAGTACGTCGATGTCGTGGGCGGCCTTCTGGAGAAGGAGCCCGGTGGTGTACTTCCGCTCGGCGTGCCAGTCCTTGAAGTACCAGTCGCCGCCGTATCCGACGAAGTGCCGGACCCAGACGGTCTTGACCTCGCCGATCGTGCCGGCCGCGATCAGTTCGCGCATCAGCCGGACGACCGGCATATGGCGCATGTTGTGGCCGATGTAGAGACGGGTGCCGGTCTCGTACGCGGTACGCAGGATCTCGTCGCACCGCTCGACCGTGATGTCGAGGGGCTTCTCCACGAACACCGGCTTGCCCGCGCGCAGCGCTTCGCAGGCCAGATCGGCGTGGGTGTGGTCGGGGGTGAGGACGAGGACGGCGTCGATGTCGGGGTCCTCGACGACCTGGCGGTGGTCGGAGGTGAGCCGTGCGCCGGGGAAGGCCGCGGCCGCCTCCGTACGGGCTGCCGGGTCGGGGTCGGCGAGTGCGGTGACGCGCGAGCCGGCTCCGGGGCGGTGGGCGGTGCGGGCAATGCTGCCGCGCAGGCCGTAGCCGAGGATGCCGATACGGAGGTCGGACATGGGGTTCCTTCGCTGGGGCTGGTGGTGCGGGCGGTGCGGGTAGGGCCGGCGGTACGGGTGGTGCGGGCACGTGACCCGCAGGCTACGGCCCGCGGGTCACGTCGGGTTCTACGGGTCCTGCCGGCCTTACGGGACCGGCCCCCTACGGCAGTCCGGGGCCTATGGGCGCGAGGCCCTACGGGTGTACGGCGACCTGGGCGAGGCCGACCCGTCCGGTGCCGGTGAGCTGGATCCTCACGTACCGGGTGTCGGTGTTCAGGTCCAGCACCGTGGGCCGCAGCGCCTTGCCGTCGACATGGACGGTCCTGTGGTCCGTACGGACGTCGAAGCCGGCCGTGGTGGTCGAGGCGTCGTTCCAGATCTCGACCTGCCCGACATGGCGTACGGATCCCAGGTCCACCTGCCACCAGGACCCCTGCTCGGAGAGGGTGCGGGTGTCGGTGGAGGTGTCCCCGTCGATGGCGAGCGCGGCGGCGGCCCCGTCGGTGGACGACTGGGAAGCGGTGCCGGTACGGGCCAGGTCCGGGCTGAGCTGCTCGACGGGGCCGCGGTGCGCACCGGCCGCGGAGGCGATCCGAAGCGCGGCGGCCGGGAGCCGGTCCAGGCGGGTGTGGTTGTCGCTCATGGTCGAGCCGGTCCCCGCGATGGCGGGCGCGTCGGTGTCCACCCAGTTTCCGCGGGCGGTGTTCTGGATGCCGTAGTCGGCCCAGTTGGAGACCCACTTGTAGCCGAGCCGGGTCAGGACGTTGTTCTCGACGGTGATGTACGAGGACTGCTCGTCGAGGTAGATGCCGTTGCCGTCGCGCTCGGTGTTGCCGTACGCGGAGCGGTTGATGTAGTTCCCGGAGATCACCGTGCCGGGCTGGGCGCCCTGGGTGTAGATCGCGCCGCCGTCGTGCTGGGCGTCCTTGACCTGCATGACGTGCGTGATGCGGTTGTCGGTGATCCGGTTGTCGCGCAGCACCGACTTCTGCGCACCGGGCTGGTTCCAGCCCCAGCCGACCGAGATGCCGGAGTAGGGAAGCTGGTCGAGGGTGTTGTGATCGACCGTCAGCCCGGCTTCGTACCCCGCCCAGACGGCGGCCGCGTCGGTGTACTCGACACCTGCGCGGGTGACCGTGTTGTAGGCGAACGTGTTGCGCTCACCGGTCAGTTCGGGTGCGGGCGTCGGATCCGTGTCGCCGATGTACGCGGCGCCCGACGACAGGTCGGTGAAGTCGGAGCGGGTGATGCCGGAGTCCTTGGTGCCCGCTTCGAGGACGGCGCCCGCGCCGCCGAGGTGGGTGAAGCGCGCCCCTTCGACGGTGACATGGCGTCCGCCGTGCACAGTAAGCGCGGCCGACGGCTTGGTGTAGTAGCGGCCGGAGTGGTCGACCGGGCCGGTGGCGCCGGTGAGGGTGAGTCCGGCCTGCATTCCGGCGTACCCCTCGTCGGTGTCCGGCTGGTGGTAGGCGGCATAGGCGAAGCCGACCCCCTTGATACGGACGTTGTGGGCGCCGTTGACCGTCATCAGCTGCTCTGTCGCCGGTGTGACGGCGGTGGCGCGCCGCATGTCCTCGCCCCTGCGCGGCAGGTAGGTGACGGTGTGCGCCGCCGAGTCATGGACGAACTCGCCTGGCTGGTCCAGGAGTTCGGGGGCGTTCTCGAAGAAGGCGACGCCTGTGTAGCGCGCGGAGTCGACGGTCGTGGAGTCCCAGGAGGGTCCGGTGCGGTCGGTGCCGCTCGCCGAGTTGGTCCAGCAGGGCCGGGCGAAGGTCAGGGTGTCGCCGCTGACCCCGGCGATCCGGCAGTGGTAGTTGCGCCAGCGGACCTTGATGACGGCTTCGGCGTCGGTGGGCCGCTTCCACTTGGCTATCCCGGTGGCCTTCGCGCCGGTCATGCCGGTCTTGGTGGCGTCGCAGACACTGGCGGCGCAGGCAGCGCCGCGTGCGGGGGTGGCCCGGACTCCGTCGACGAAGAGCTGGCGCGGTGTGATGCCGTCGGGCACCCGCGTGGTCCAGGCCCCGCCCGAGGTCTTCGTCCAGCCGGTGAGGGTGCGTCCGCCGGAGAGGACGGGGCGGGCGCCGGGCGCCGCGGTCCAGGTGGTGCCGGAGTCAGCCACGGTGAGCGCCAGGGGCGCGGTGCGGGTGTACGTACCCCCGGCGAGCTGCACGGTCACCGCATGGCCGTGCAGGGTGCGGGCCTTGTCCCGGGCGCCGTCGAGCGAGCAGGGGCGGCTGTGGGTGCAGGACGATCCGGCGCCGTGCGGGGCCGCGTACAGGGTGTCGGTGTGCGTGGGGCGGGCGGCCTGGGCGACCGGTGCGGTGGCGAGCAGCGCGGCGACGGCGGCGAGCGCCGTGCCGATCCGCCGGGCAGCCGGGCGGTGGGTGGTGCGGCGGGTCATGCGGCAGCCTTCCAGTCGGGGTGGCCGGGCATCGGCGGGTTGGTGGCGCCGAACAGCCAGTCGCGCAGGAATCGGTCCAGGGTGCGGTCGCCCGTGACGTCGACCGTGTGGCGGATGAACTTCTCGCTGGTGTACGTCGAGTCCTTGAAGCGCCGGACCCACTCACGCATGATCCGGTCGAACGTGCGCTGCCCGACCTGCTGGTTGAGCGCGTACAGGACGAGCGCCCCGCCGTCGTAGATGTTGGCGCCGCCGAGCGCCTTGGGCAGTCCGGGCGGGCCGTCCTTGGCGCGGACCGCGTCGAGCGTCCCGTAGGTGGCCTTCATCTTGTCCGCGACGACCGACCAGCCGCGCTCCTCGCTGTACACGGCGGCGTAGTAGGTGGCGGGGCCCTCGTTGAGCCAGGCCTGCTGCCAGTCGTGCGGGGTGACGGAGTCGCCGAACCACTGGTGGGTCAGCTCGTGGACCATGGTGTTCTCGTACGTCGGGTTGCCGTCGGCGTCGGGCTTGAACCAGTTGGTGCCCATCAGCGTGAGAGTCTGGTTCTCCAGTGCGTCGGTGTAGCCGTCGTAGATGTGGAGCCCGTACGTGGAGAACGGGAACCGCCCGAACTTCGCCTCCAGCCAGGCCAGATGGTCGGCGGTGCGCGCCACGACCGGCGCGTAGGTGTCCTCGTGGCCCTGCGGCACGATGTGGCGCAGCGGCAGGCCTGTGTGGCTGTGGCCGTACAGATAGGTGCCCTTGACGACGGCGATGCCGAGCAGTTCGGTGGGCATCCGCTCGCGGAGCGCGAAGTGCCAGACCGCGGAGCCGTCCGCGCGCGGGGTGCGGTGCAGCAGTTCGCCGTTGGCGGCGGCCACATAGCCCTTCGGGGCGCTGATGTGGAAGGCCCACGTCGCCTTGGAGGACGGGGTGTCGTTGCAGGGCAGGAAGGTGTCGGCGCGGGAGGACTGCACCGCGGAGGCGAAGCCGCCCTCGCTGCCGAAGACCCAGCCGTTCAGGCCGAGCCGCTTGTCCTTGCCGTTGCCGTGGTAGCGGATCTCGACGGTGAAGGGCCGGCCGTCGTGCAGGGGCCGGGCCGGGGTGAGCGTCAGCTCCTGGCCACTGCTGCCGGCCGACAACTCCCAGCGGGCGGCGCGGCCGTCGACGGTGACGGCGTCGATGGTGTGCCCGTCGGTGTCCAGGTTGAAGGCGGACAGGTCCTGGGTGGCCCGCGCCGATATCCGTACGGCCGCGGTGAAGTCGTAGGTGACCGGGGTGAAGTCGAAGGTCAGGTCGTAGTGGGTGACCTGGTAGCCGCCGTTGCCGAGCGTCGGGAAGAGCGGGTCGCCGACCCCGCTGGAGCCGGGCTGCGGGTCGAAGGAGCGGGCCAGGGCGGGGGTGCCGGTGACGGATACGGCAGCGGCGGCGGCCACCGCCGCGCCGCCGAGCTGGAGGACGGTGCGCCGAGTGGTCACTTCTTCCCCTTCTGGACGGCCTCTTCGAACTCGTGGCGTGCCTGCTCGGCGCCCTTCGCCAGATACTGCTTCGTCAGCTCGGAGTAGTACGACATGGGCCTGCGGCCGGAGACGATGTCCTTGAGGCCGTCGAGCTTGAGGGTGTAGAGGCTGCCGAAGCCCTTGGAGTCCCAGGTGGGCGATGACACCTTGAGGGTCGGGTCCTGCTCCATGATCGGGATCATCTTGGCGTACGCCTCGTGGACGTACCGCACACCCTTCTCGGTGTCCGTGCTGAACACGGCGGGCACGGCCGAGGCGAGCATCTTCCAGGGGACGGTGACGTCCTGGCTGCCCTTCTTGGTGAGGATCGGGTTGCCCTTGGCGTCACGGGTGAAGTCGGTGCCCTCGACGCCGTAGTTGATGAGGGTGTACTCCTCACTGCCGAAGGGCGAAGCGGCGAAGTCGGCGAGTGCCAGGAGCTGCTTGACGCGCTCGGGGGACGCCTTCTTCACGTGCGTGTTCTGGAGCGAGACGTTGTCCATCCAGGCGATGGCCTTGTCGCTGAACGGGGTGATGGGCCGGGGGTCGAACTCCTTGTTGACGGCCGCCATCGCCGCCACGTACCCGGTGCTGGGCGTGTAGTACGACGGGATCCCGTCGTACACATAGGCGCCCTTGCCGTTCTTGAACATGTCGGTGTACTGGGACTTCTGCGCGCCGGACATACCGATGGTGCCCGGGTAGTAGCAGCCCGCCTTGTAGAGCTTGCGCGCCGTCTCGATCGCCAGGCGGAACTCGTCCGTCTCCAGGTCCGTCACGAACTTGCCGGTCTTCGCGTCCATCCGCCAGTACATCGGCGCCCCCGCCGACATGGCGAGCAGGTTGTTGGCACCCGCGATGATGGCGTACTGGTCCTTCTTCGGCCGGGTCAGCTCTTTGCAGACCTCCACGAACTTGTCGAGGCTGGTGATCTCGTCGAGGCTGTCGATCCCGACCTCCGCGAAGAGGTCGTGGCGGTAGAAGCCGGCGCCGCCCGTGCCCATCCGGGAGATCGGAATGCCGTAGAGCTTCCCGCCGAAGATGGCGCCCTGCCAGGCCGCCTGCGGGATGGCCGCCAGGTTGGGGTACTCCTTGACCTTCTCCCCGGCGAGGAAGGGCGTCAGATCGGCGCACTTGGCGGCGCAGAACGCCGCCTTGTTGTCGACGCCGCCGGTCTCCGGATACATGAAGATGTCCGGCAGGGTGTCGCTGGCGACCATCGTGGTGAACTTGGTCGAGTAGTCGTCGGTCGGGACGGCGGTGACGTCGACCTTCCCGCCGAGCAGCTTCTCGATCGCCTGCCAGGCGGCGTTCTTGCCGCGTGCCGGAGGAGGCGGCGAGAAGGTCTCCATCGCCGCCGACACCGGCTTCGCGCCCTTGAGGATCTGCCCCTTGGTGGCGCGCGGCGTGGTCTTCGGATACGTGTAGAAGGCCTGCGGGACGCCCGCCGCCGTGCCCGGCAGATCGGGCTTGAGGCCGACATTGCGCACCGTGGTGGCCGGCAGCAGGCTCGCGCTCTTGGTCTCGGCCTTGGCCGCGGTACCGCCGTCGCCCCAGGCGGCGAGCAGCGGGGTGGCGGCGAGGGCGAGGCCCAGACCGGCGCCCCTCAGGACATAGGCTATGCCGGTG
>NZ_JBHYWP010000005.1:68060-123150 GCF_042751845.1 Streptomyces sp. NPDC059398
GCCCTACATCGCGCCGGGGGGGGCCGGGCGGCTGGCGCGGCCTGTGGGACCGGGGTTGGGCCGGGGACCGGGGGGGCGGGGGGGGGGGGGGGGGGGGGGGGGGGGGGGGGCCGAGGCCCAGACCGGCGCCCATCCGGAAGAGGGCTCTGCGGTTGATCGGGGTGGAGCTCGGCACGGACATCTCCTTGAGAGAAGGGAGGGAAGGCCGGGGGGGTGGCGGGGCTGCTCAGCCGATGGGGGCTGGTCAGCCGACGGCGCTGGTCGGCAGACGGAGGCCGCTCAGCCCTTGATGGCGCCGGTGAGCACGCCCTTGGTGAAGTAGCGCTGGACGAACGGATAGACGAGCAGGATCGGTACGACGGCGACGACCAGGACGCCCATCTGCACGGCCTCCTGCGGGGCGACGCTCTCGCCCGCCGCGGCGCCGCTCAGACTCTGGCCCTGCAGGACGAAGGTGCGCAGCACCATCGGCAGCGGCCACTTGTCCGAGTCCTGGAGGTAGAGCAGCGAGTTGAAGAAGGCGTTCCAGTACGCGACGGCGTAGAAGAGGCCGACGACCGCGATGACCGCCTTGGAGAGCGGCAGGACGACCTGGAGCAGGATGCGGAAGTCCCCGGCGCCGTCGACCCGCGCGGCGTCGTACAGCTCCTCGGGCAGGTTCATGAAGAAGGCCCGCAGCACGACCAGGTTGAAGGCGCTCATCAGGGTCGGGATGACGAGGGCGGCGTAGGTGTTGTAGAGGCCCAGCTGGTTGACCAGCAGGAAGTTCGGGATGATGCCGGCGTTGAAGAGCATCGTGAACAGGGCCGTCATGAGGATGAAACGGGAGCCTGTGACATTGCGGCGGGAGAGCCCGTACGCCATGCCGATGGTGGCGAGCAGGCTGGCCGCGGTACCGAAGACCGTGATGCCCACGCTCACCAGGAGCGCCCGGGTGACCACACCGCCGGTGAAGATGGTGCGGTACGCGTCGAGCGTGGGGTGGTCGGGCCACAGGACGAGGCCGGTGGACTTGATGATGTCGGTCTGCGAGGCGAAGCTCGTGCCGATCACGCCGAGCAGCGGATAGGCCACGGCGAGCACGACGAGGACCAGGACGACAGCCTTGCCGGTGAGGCCGATGCGGGTCGGCCGCTCCATCCACGGCGGGCGGCCGTCCGACGGCCTGATCACGGGCGCCGCCGCGAGCGGCGCCGCGGTGACGGGGGCTTTCGCCGGTGACTTCTCAGCTGTCCGCACCGCGGTACACCCCTTCATGGCCGAGACGGTGGGCGAACTTGTTCGCGCCCAGGACGAGTACGGTTCCCACGACTGCCTTCACCAGGCCGACAGCCGCCGAGATGCCCCACTGGTTGTCCTTGATGCCGTGGTAGTAGACGTAGGTGTCGAGCACCTCACCGGAGCCGGGGCCGACCGCGTCGCGCTGGAGCAGGATCTGCTCGAAGCCGACGGAGAGGATCTGGCCGAGGTTCAGGATCAGCAGCAGGATGATCACCGGGGCGATACCGGGGAGCGTGACGTGCCAGAGCCGGCGCCAGCGGTTGGCCCCGTCGATGGCCGCCGCCTCGTACTGCTGCTTGTCGATGCCGAGGAGGGCGGCGAGGATGATGATCGTCCCCCAGCCCGCGTCCTTCCAGATGGACTGGAGGGCGATCAGCCAGGGGAAGGCGTTGGGGTCGCTCATCATGTCGTAGCGCGGCAGCCCCAGGTCCCCGAGCAGATCGGGCAGGAGCCCGGCGCCGCCCAGGACCTGCTGGAAGATCGAGACGATGATCACCCAGCCGATGAAGTGCGGCAGATAGACCACGCTCTGGATGAACCGGCGGAGCTTGTCGCTGACGATGCTGTTGAGCAGCAGGGCGAGCGCGATCGGCACGGGGAAGAAGAAGACCAGCTGGACGAAGGCGATCTCCACCGTGTTGCCGGTGGCCGACCAGAAGGCCGGGTCGGCGAAGGCGCTGGAGAAGTTGGCGAAGCCCGTCCACGCGCTGTGCATATAGCCGAGGTACGGCTGGTAGTCCTGGAAGGCGACCATGTACCCGAGCAGCGGAATGTAGTGGAACACCACGAAGTACAGCAGTCCGGGCAGGGTCAGCAGCAGCATCACCTTGTCGCGCTTGATCCGCTGCCACAGGGACAGCCGGTGCTGGGCGACGGCGGGTGGGGAGGGTGCTGGGGACTTCCTGCGCCGCTTGTCCAGCGGCATCGGATGTGCTGTTTCAGCCATGGTGCGGTCCTGTTCGGCTGGGGTGGCGCAGAGCGAGCCTTCTGCCGCCGCAACGTAGTAAGCGGTTAACCCCACCGTCAAGAGATCCGGGGAAACGTCTGTGTTACTCGATGTTTCTGTCATCGGAGTCGCCCGGAAAGGTCCCCAAATACTGGCTTAAACAGGGCAGATGGCCGCACGGATCGCTTGACGTTTGATGTCTGGGCTCCCTAGCGTGCCGCCCATCAATAGAACGCGTTTACTGTCCGGAGGCAGGGTGCGAACCACCGACGAGGCACCGGCCCAGACCGGTACGGACGAGCCGGACCCGCCCCCGCGGCGCCCTCGCACCGTGCTGGCCATGGACCCCGGACTGATCGACGACATCTTCCCGCCACGGGTGCGGACCCGTCTTGAGGAGTCGGCCGATCTCCATCCGCCCTATGTCATCAGGGAGTTCGGCTCCCCCGAAGCCACCGCCGCGCTGGCGGGCGCCGAGGTGCTGCTCACCGGCTGGGGCTGTCCGCCCATCGACGCCGGGCTGCTGGAGCGGGCGCCGAAGCTGCGGGCCGTCATCCACGCCGCCGGCACCGTCAAGACCTTCCTCGCCCCGGAGGCGTACGAACGGGGCGTCGCCGTGTCGTCGGCGGCCGACGCCAACGCCGTACCGGTGGCGGAGTTCACCCTGGCGGCGATCATCATGGGCGCCAAGCGTGCCTTCCCGTTCGCCCGGCTCTTCCGCTACCGCCGCACCCACCGCACCGCCGCCGATCTCAACAGACAGCACTGGATCGGCACCCACGGCCTGACCATCGGTGTCATCGGCGCCTCCCGGATCGGCCGCCGGGTGATCGAACTGCTCCGGGTGCTCGACGCGGACATCCTCCTTTACGACCCGTACGTCGGCCCGGCCGAGGCCGAGTTGCTGGGCGCCGTCTCGACCGATCTCGACACGCTGATGGCCACCAGTGACGTGGTGACCGTGCACGCGCCCGACACCCCGGCGACCCGGCATCTGCTCGACGCACGGCGGATCGGGCTGATGCGCCCCGGCACACTGCTGGTCAACACGGCGCGCGGGCGCCTGGTCGACACCGAGGCGCTCACCGGCCATCTGGTCAGCGGCCGGCTCGACGCCGTACTCGATGTGACCGACCCCGAACCGCTGCCGCCGGGGCACCCGCTGTGGGACCTGCCGAACGTGTTCATCACCCCGCACATGGCGGGCGCCCAGGGCAACGAGGTCGGCAGGCTCGGGGCGCTCGCCGTGGACGAACTCTGCCGTTACGCGGACGGGCTGCCGTTCAACCACCCGGTCCGCCTGGCCGACTTGGAGCGGATCGCATGAACGTCCCCGTCTCGCAGGCCATAAGCTCAGCGGCACAGGACGACAACCAGGGGGTGGGACGGATGCGCCGCCAGACCTCGGCAGCCGACAGCCGACGACGCGCGACCGTCACGGACGTGGCACGGCTGGCGGGGGTCTCGACCGCGACCGTCTCCCGCGTGCTCAACCGCAACTACCCGGTGGCCGCCGCGACCCGGGAGCGGGTCGAGGAGGCGATGCGCGAGCTGGGCTACGTCGTCAACGCGCACGCCCGCGCGCTGGCCGGGGTGTCGGGACGCACGGTCGGCATCATCGTCAACGAGCTGATCGACCCGTTCTACGCCTATATCGCCCGCGGTGTGGAGCGTGAGGCAAGCCTCGGCGGACGGCTCTGCCTGGTCTGCTGCACCCAGGGCGACCCGACCCGTGAGCTGGCCTTCATCGAGCTGATGCACGAGCGGCGCGCCGACGCCGTGGTCGTCGTCGGCGGCAGCGTCGCCAACCGGTCGCACTCCGCCGAACTGGGCCGCAGGGCCCGCGACCTGGAGTCCGGCGGATCGAAGCTGGTGCTCTGCGGGCGGCCCTCGCTCGGCCAGGACTCGCGCGGCGCGGCCGTCGAGTACGACAACGAGGGCGGCGCCTTCGCCATCACCGACCATCTGCTGACCCAGGGCCACACCCGGATCCTCTACCTCGGCGGCCCGCCGGACCTCTCGACCACCCTCGACCGGCTCGCCGGGCACCGCCGCGCGCTGGAGCTGCGCGGGGTGCCCCGGGATCCCGCACTGGAGCAGCTGGGCTCGTTCAGCCGCGCCTTCGGGCGCCGGAGGCTGGCCGAACTCCTGCGGGACGGGCCGGACTTCACGGCGGTCTTCGCGGCGAACGACAATGTCGCGGCCGGGGCGGCCCAGGCGCTGGAGGAGGCCGGGGTCCGGGTACCGCAGGACATGTCACTCGCCGGATACGACGACATCCCGGTGGCGCAGGAGCTGCGGCCGAGGCTGACGACGGTGCACATCCCGCTGGAGGAGATGGGGCGTCAGGCCGTACGGCTCGCGGTGTCCGGCGGCGACGAGGACGAGTGGCGGGAGCCGGCCACCGGGACCGTACGGCTCGGCACCCATCTGGTGGTACGCGATTCCGTGGCCCCGCCGTCCGCGCGCTCCCGCCGGGTGTGACCGCTTGCTTACGGCCTGTCCGCAGTTGGCCATAGTAAAAGACAGTAACTTCCCCGATCCTCTTGCGGGTTGATAGCAACCGCTTACATGCTGACGCGCAGTTCGTACGCCACTCCACCACCTCTGCCCCTGGGAGTCCGGATGCGCCCTGCTCACCTGCCCCTCACCGCCTCCGCGGTCAGCCGCCGTTCCGCGCTCGCCGCGCTGGCGGGCGCCGGAGCCGTCACCCTGCTCGGCGCCGGCAGCGCATCGGCGGACGGCGCCGGCCGCACCGGCGGACGTCACCCGGCGTCCTCCCTGCTGATCGAGGCGTTCCCGGACGCGGAGACCGAGCGGCTGCGGCTCGACCGGTCGCTGCGGGCCAGCGAGTTCATCCCCACCGGCCACTACGCGGCACCCGGCGCCCGGGTCACGGTCGAGATCCGTGCCGGGCACGGCAGACTGCCGGTCCTGCACATCGGGACGTTCGACGACTACAACACCAACCCGGATCTCAAGGCGCCCCGGGTCTTCCCGCTGCGGGCCGGGCGCAACACCGTCTCCGATGTCTACGGCGGCCCCCTCTATCTGAGCTTCGCCGGTCATGGCGAGCGGGCGGCGGTCACCTTCGTCTCCGGTACGGCACGGATGGCCGGTTTCGAGCTGGGGCGCACCACCGAGGCGGAGTTCCAGCGGCAGCTGGACAACATCACCGATGTGCCGTGGGTGGAGCTGACCACCGGGCACACCATCCTGACGCTGACCCGCGAGGGCGCACTGCTCTACCGCGGTGAGGACCACGCGGCGCTGCTGCGGCTCTTCGACACCATCATCGACTCGCACAACAGGATCAGCGGCCTGGTGGGCCCGAAGCCGCTCAACCGCCCCAAGGCCGGCCGCTACCACTTCAACGAGGTGAGCGTCGTCCCGAAGGGCGTCGGCGCCTACGCCTGGCACGGGTTCAACGGCTTCCCCCGCGCCTATATGGACCGCCTCTGCACCGTCGAGGGGCTGCGCACCCGGGGCTGGGGGCTCTACCACGAGCTGGGCCACCTCAACCAGCAGGCGGCCTACCAGGCGGGCGGCCTCACCGAGGTCACCGTGAACATCTACTCGCTGGCCGCCCAGCGCACTCTCGGCCAGCCGTCCAACCTGCTCACCAAGGACGCGACGACCGGGCTCAACTGGTTCCAGTCGGCGGCGCCCAAGGTCGGCACGCCCGGTATCGCGTACGAGACGACGTTCGGCCCGTACGAGCAGCTGGTCCCGCTGCGCCAGCTGGAGCTGGCCTTCGGCGACGACTTCTGGCCGAGGCTGCACCAGTTGGTCCGCACCGAGCACCAGCACGACGCGCCGGTCGAGGACTACGACCACGATCCGGCGGTGGAGGCCAGGCAGTACCGGGCGCTGTCCACCTATGCCAGCCGGGTCTCGGGGTACGACCTGACGGACTTCTTCGTACGGAAGTGGGCCTTCCCCGTCGATGCCACCGGGATCGCCGAGATCGCCGCACTGCGGCTGCCAAGCCCGCCCGTCGACCCCAGCTCGCTGAGCGACTGACGCCCGCCGACTCACGACTCCGGAACCGAAGGGAACCGCCATGGATCAGCCGGATCAGGATCAGCCGGATCGGCCCCGTTCCGCCCTCAGCA
This sequence comes from Streptomyces sp. NPDC059398, assembly GCF_042751845.1. Taxonomy (NCBI): domain Bacteria; kingdom Bacillati; phylum Actinomycetota; class Actinomycetes; order Kitasatosporales; family Streptomycetaceae; genus Streptomyces; species Streptomyces sp. NPDC059398. The sequence goes on from NZ_JBHYWP010000005.1 coordinate 74,403, forward strand.
GGAGATCGCTCCTGGCCGCGGGGGCCGCGTCGGTCGTCGTCCCGGCCGTCACCGGGGCCGCGGGCGCCGGGACGGCGCGGGCCGCGGACCGCACCACCGTCGCGCCCACCGGGGCCGGCGCAGCCGCCGGCACCAGTACGGCCGACGCCTACGAAAGCGCGCTCACCCGCGCCGAACAGCTCATCACCGGGGGCGCGTTCGACGCGTCCGACCCCGACTTCGCGGCAGCGCTGGCCACGCTGGACGCGTCGGCGGCCGACTTCTGGAAGCGGCTGGACCGCGGCGCCGGACGCACCGCCCTCTGGCCGGACTATGTGCCGGTGACCGAGCCGGGGATGTTCAGCCAGAGCTACACCCGGCTGCGGACCCTCGCCACCGCCTGGGCCACCCCGGGCGCGGCGCTGAGCGGGAGCGACGAGGTGGCGGACGCGCTGGTGTCCGCCCTGCGCTTCCTGCACGACACGGCCTACAACCCGGACCGGAAGGAGACCGGCAACTGGTGGTTCTGGGAGATCGGGGCGCCGCGCGCCCTGCTCGACTGCTGTGTGCTCCTCAGGGCGCGGATCCCCGCTGCCGACCTGGCGGCCCATCTGGCGAGCGTGGAGAGGTTCGCGCCGGACCCGGACCGCCGCACCAACTCCCCCACCCTCGCCGAGACCGGCGCCAACCGGGCCGACAAGTGCGTCATCGTGGCGCTGCACGGGCTGCTCGCCCAGGACCCGGACAAGGTGGCGCTGGCCCGCGACGGGCTCTCCGACGTACGCGACAAGGGACTCAACAGCCTTTTCCAGAACGTCACTTCGGGCGACGGCTTCTACCCGGACGGCTCGTTCATCCAGCACGACACGGTCGCGTACACCGGCTCGTACGGCACAGTGCTGCTGGCCGGGGCCGCGTATATGAGCGCGCTGCTCGCCGGTTCCCCCTGGGCGGTCAGCGATCCGCAGATCTCCGTGATGTACGAGGCGGTCACCGGGACCTTCTCGCCGGTGATCTTCGACGGGCTGATGATGGACGCCGTGCGCGGCCGGGCCATCTCCCGGGAACGGGCCACCGACCACAACGACGGAGCGGCGGCCGTCTCGGCCATTCTGCTCCTCGCGAGCGCCGCGCCCGCATCCGTCGCGGACGGCTGGCGGGCGACGGTCAAGGGCTGGATCGAGCGCAACCGCACCGACCCGTACCTCGGTCTCGTCGGAATTCCGCAGGTCGCCCTCGCCAAGAAGCTGCTGGCCGACCGGAGCGTCGCCGCCGCGGACCGGGAGACGGGTCACCATGTCTTCGCCGACATGGACCGGGTGGTGCACCGGCGGCCCACCTGGTCCCTGGCGCTCTCGCTCTCCTCGAAGCGGATCGCCGCGTACGAGGCGGGCAACGGCGAGAATCTGCACGGCTGGTACACCGGTGACGGGATGGCGTACCTCTACACCGGGGACGACCTGGGGCAGTTCGGCGACGGCTTCTGGCCGACCGTCGACCCCTACCGGCTGCCCGGCACCACCGTGGACACCCGGCGGCGCGCGGACCTCACCGGCGCCGCGGGGACCGAGCCCTATCTGCCGGGGAACACCGTCGCGGGCGGCGCGGTGCTCGACGGGCGGTACGGCGCCACCGCCATGGAGCTGGCGGCGCAGGGCAGCACCCTGAAGGCCCGGAAGTCCTGGTTCCTGGTGGACAACGCGGTGATCGCGCTCGGATCCGGTATCACCGCGAGCGACGGCCGCACCATCGAGACCGTCGTGGAGAACCGGAATCTGCACACGTCCGGCGACCGGCGGCTGACCGTCGACGGCCGTCGCCAGCCGTCCCGCCAGGGCTGGGGCGGTACGTTCCACGGGGCGCGCTGGGCCCATCTGGACGGGGTGGGCGGCTATGTGTTCCCATCGCCGCACACCTCGCTGCACGCGCTGCGCGAGGAGCGCACCGGGCGGTGGAGCGATCTGGACACGGGGGCGGACACCGCCGGTTCGGACACCCCGGTCACCCGCCGGTACGCCACGCTCTGGCTCGACCACGGGGTCTCCCCCACCGATGCCTCGTACGCCTACATCCTGCTGCCCGGCGCGTCCCCGGCCGCCACCGCGGTCCAGGCGCTCTCCCGGCCGGTGCGGATCGTGGCCAACGACTCCGCCGTGCACCTGGTGGAGGTGGCCAGGACCGGACTGACCGCCGCCACCTTCTGGCAGCCGGGGTCCGCCGCCGGGCTCACATCGAGCGGCCCGGCGTCGGTGCTGCTGCGCCGGCACGGCGACGGTGTCTCGGTCGCGGTCGCGGACCCCGGCCACGAGCAGCGGACGCTGACGCTCGAACTGCCCTTCCGGGTACGGGAGGTGGTCCGGGCCGACAGCACGGTGAGCGTCACCACCGGGCGCCACCCGGTCCTGACGGTCGACGTGACAGGCTCACGCGGCCACACCCACACCGCCGAACTCCGCTGACACCCGCCCCGTCCGAGGGGCCGGCGGGCCCGCCGCGGCCCGCCGGCCCCCTTCCCACAGCCCAGGAGCACCACCCCGATGACCCCGCCCTTCCTCCAGCTGCCCCCGACCGACCGGCTCCTCTCCTCGCGCACCGGCTGGACCCGCGTCCACTGGGAGGCGCTCGCCGACCGGCTGCTCGACGCGCTCGTGCCCTACGCGACCCCCGGTTTCGCGCAGTACCGTCTTCCGGGGCGCGGCAGTTGGTCGGGGGTGGTGTCGGACGGCCTCGAAGGCTTCGCCCGCTCCTTCCTGCTGGCCGCCTTCCGGATCGCGGGGGCGGGCGAGGCGGCGGACCCCCGGCTGGTGGAGCGGTACGCGCAGGGCCTGGCCACCGGCACCGATCCGGACTCGCGGGAGGCGTGGCCGAGGCTGACCGAGTGCTCCCAGCAGATGGTGGAGGCCGCCTCGGTGGCGGTGGCGCTGCACGAGACCCGCCCCTGGATCTGGGAGAAGCTGGACCCCCGGGTGCAGGAGCGGGTGGTGGACTGGTTCTCCGGCTTTGTCTCCAACCGCACCTGGGACAACAACTGGCGGCTCTTCCAGGTGGTGTCCGAGCAGTTCCTCGCCTCGGTGGGCGCCCCGTACAGCCAGTCCGACATCGACGGGGGGCTCGACCGGATCGAGGACTGGTACGTCGGCGACGGCTGGTACACGGACGGCGACGGGCAGAACTTCGACTACTACATCGGCTGGGCGCTCCATCTCTACCCGCTGCTCTGGTCCCGGATCGCCGGTGAGGATGCGGAGACCGGCCGGACCAAGGTCTACCGGGAGCGGCTCGGCCAGTTCCTCGACGGCTACCAGCACTTCTTCGGTACCGACGGCGCGCCCGTGCACCAGGGCCGCTCCCTCACCTACCGGTACGCGGCGCTCGCCCCGGTCTGGATGGGCGCGCTCGCCGACTGCACGCCGCTCTCCCCCGGCCGGACCCGCCGTCTCGCGTCGGGCACCATGCGGCACTTCGCGGAGCGCGGGGTGCCCGACGAGCGCGGGCTGCTCACCCTGGGCTGGTACGACACCTTCCTGCCCGCCACCCAGCCGTACTCCGGGCCGGCCTCCCCGTACTGGGCGTCCAAGGGCTTCCTGGGGCTGCTGCTCCCGGCCGACCACCCCACCTGGACCGCGCGCGAACAGGCCCTGCCCATCGAGGAGTCGGACCAGTACACCGCGCTGCCCGCACCCGGCTGGCTGCTGCACGCGACCCGGCACGACGGCATCGTCCGGCTCGTCAACCACGGCAGCGACCACAACCCGCCGCAGGGAGAGGCCGAGGACGATCCGCACTACGCCACCTTCGGCTACTCCACAGCGACCGCGCCCGAGTCGGCGCCGCACGCCCGGGAGCGGGCCGTGGACAACCATCTCGCGGTGATCGGCCCGGACGGTGTGCCGTCGCGGCGGCGGCGGATCAACCGGCTGTCCTGCGCGGGGCGGACCGCCTCCTCCTGGTACGAGGACGCCGGGGTCCGGGTCGAGACCACCAGCGTGCTGTACGGCCCCTGGGAGATCCGGGTGCACCGGGTGGACGCCGCGCAGGGCGTGACCGTACGCGAGGGGGGTCATCCGGTGGCTGACGGGGAGCGCCCCTGGTCGGACACCGGGCCCGGCTGGGCGCTGACCCGTACCGCGGACGGTCTGACCAGTGCCATGGTGGGGCTGTACGGCTGGGACGGGGCGGAGGCGGCGGTCGCGCGCGATGTGCAGGCCAACGCCTACGGCCCGCACTCCGCCACCCCGTGTCTGAGCCGCGCCGGGCACACCGGCGGCCGGAGCGTGCACGTCAGCCTGGTCGCGCTCTCGCGGGACGCGGTGCACCCCGCGGCGCTCCAGGAGTCGATCGCGGTCACGGTCACCGACGGCGCGGTCGAACTGTCCTTCCCGGACGGCACGACCGTGATCGCCTGACCGCCCGGAGCCTGACCGACCGGCCCTTGAACCCCCGGGCCGGGCGGACCGTGCCGCAGCCGACCGGGCCGGGGCAGACCGGGCCGGGGCAGACCGGGCCGGGACCGGTCAGATCCCGCCGTCCTCCCGGTGGTGGATCTGCGCGACCAGTTCGGCCGCCGCCGCCTTGATGGTCTCCAGACCGGCGAGCCCCCACTGCCTCGGCACGGTGTCCACGACGCACACCGCGCCGAGTGCGGTCTCCGTACGGTCGATCAGGGGCGCGCCCAGATACGAGCGGATGCCGATCTCGTCCACCACCGGATTCCCGGCGAACCGCGGGTAGTCGCAGACGTCCTCCAGAACGAGCGCCTTGCGCCGGGCGACGACATGCGGGCAGTAGCCGTGGTCGCGGGCCATGACACGGTTGATCCCGCAGGCCGCGGCCACCGCACTCAGATCGCTGCCCGAGTGCGTACCGGCCGGGGTGTGCAGTCCTGCGAAGAACTGCCGGTTCTCGTCGATGAAGTTGACCAGCGCGTAGGGCGCCCCGGTGGCCTCGGCGAGCCGCCGGGCGAACGCGTCGAAGACCGGGTCGGGGTGCTGCCCCAGGCCGAGTCTGCGCAGCCGCCGGGCCCGGACGGGCGCTTCCCGGTCGACGGGGGTCAGCAGCAGCCGCCCTGTCGGGTCGTACGTCATGGGTGGACTCCCTGGGTGGTGACCGGATCCGGGGCCGGGCCCGGCGCGGGTCCGGCATCCGGTGCGGTGTCGAGCAGATGTCCTACGAGGGTGACCAGGGTGCGGATCCCGGAACTGGCGATACGGGCGTCGCACAGCACCACCGGGATCTCCGCCCGGAGGTCGAGGGCCGCCCGTACCTCGTCCGCCTCGTAGCGGTAGGCGCCGTCGAACTCGTTGACCGCGACGACGAATCCGATGCCCCGCTGCTCGAAGAAGTCGATCGCGCCGAAGCACTCGGCGAGACGGCGGGTGTCGGCGAGCACCACGGCGCCGAGTGCGCCGGCGGAGAGTTCGTCCCACATGAACCAGAAGCGTTCCTGCCCGGGGGTGCCGAAGAGGTAGAGCACGTGCTGCGGGTCGAGGGTGATCCTGCCGAAGTCCATGGCGACGGTGGTCGTGGACTTGGACTCGACGCCTTCCAGGCTGTCCGTGTGCTCGCCCGCTTGGGTGAGCATCTCCTCCGTACTCAGCGGTGAGATCTCGCTGACCGCTCCCACGAAGGTCGTCTTGCCGACCCCGAAACCGCCCGCGACCAGGATCTTCAGCGCGGTGGGGAAGGGATCAGAGCCGTCGTCGTAGGCCATCGAGCACTGCCTCCAGCAAGGAAAGGTCGGTGGGGTCTTCGTCGGGGCGTGGCGCGCGTGTGGTGACCGCCCCGCTGTCCATCAGGTCCGAGAGCAGCACTTTGGCGATGACGACGGGCAGCCGCAGATGGGCCGCGATCTCCGCCACCGATGTGGGCCGCTCGCTCAGCCCGAGCGTCTGGGCGTGTTCCGGACCGAGATGGGCCGGGAGCGGTATCCCGGTCGCCATCACCTGGGAGAGCAGGTCGAGTTGGGCGGTGGGGCGGGTGCGGCCGTTGCTCACGGCGTACGGGCGGATCAGCCGGCCGGCCGCCTCGTCCAGCCAGGGGCTGTCCTGCTGGAACGGCACGTTCAGCGCCCCGTGGCGCTCGATGCGCCGACCCGGCTGCGGGCCGGTGTCACCAGATAGGGCCGCACGCTCTTGACCAGCATGGCCATCTCGTAACCGAGCACCGCCGCGTCGGTCTCGCGCCCTGCGAGTACGGCGAGACAGGTGCCGGAGCCCGCGGTGGAGACGAACAGCAGGGTGGAGTCGAGCTCGACCACCACCTGCCGGACCTCGCCGTTGTCCCCGAAGCGCACCCCGGCGCTGCGGCCGAGCGAGTAGAGACCGGAGGCCAGGGCCGCCATGTGGTCGGCGCTGTCGGCGTCCAGGCCGTGCACGGACTTCACCAGTCCGTCGGCGGAGAGCAGGACGGCGTTGCGGGTGAATGGGACGCGCTGGACCAGGCCGCTGAGCAGCCAGTCGAGATCGGACACGTGCGCGGTCGGCGCTTCACTCGCCATGGTGCATCTCCTCCTTGGAGAGGTCGTGGGAGAAGTTGTGGGGAAGGGCGTGGGGTAAGTCGTGCGGGAGCGGGCGGGATTCAGGCCCGGCTCCGGAGACGGTCCCGGTCCCGGGCTCAGGTGCGCTCCCGGGCCCGGCCTCGGGCGCGGCCTCGGCGAGGCTGAAGCCGCGCTGGAAGGCCGCCATCAGACCCGGGTCGTGGACGGCGGGGTGCTCCTCGTCCGTGCGCGGGGCGGGCCCTTCCTTGAGCTGCGGGACCAGGTGCTGCTGGCTGCGGCGGCGGGGCAGATCGGGCCGGTCCGCGGGCGACAGCAGCGGTACGGACCCGGTGTCGTACCGCGCGCCGCCCTCGAACGCCCCGGTATCCGGCGCCGCACCGTAGTGGGCGCCCGGCAGAGCGGCGGCCGGATTGGGCCGCTCGGCCTCCGGTTCCCGTACGGGCAACGGCCGGAGGGGCTCCCGGGGGGCCGGCGGCACGGCCGCCGGGGAGGCCGGCGCGGAGGGCTGCTGGGGGAACTGCCGCAGCAGCGCATCCGTCGTCTGCGGTCCCGGTACGACTGGGCCCCCGAAGGCCCGGGCGGACTGCGGGTCCTGGGGCGCGAGCCCGGGAGTCGCGGCCCCGAGGCCGTTCTCGTCGGCGCCCAGCAGAGCGGCGGGCAGGACGAGCACGGCCTGGACCCCGCCGTAGATGTTGGCCTGGAGCCGGACCGAGACCCCGTGTCTGCGGGCCAGGGCCGCGACGACGTACAGACCGATCCGGCCGTCCTGGAGCAGATGCCCCACATTGATCTGGTCGGGCTGGGCGAGCAGGGCGTTCATCCGGTCCGTCTCGGTGACGGACATCCCGAGGCCCCGGTCCTCGACCTCGACGGCGAGCCCGGCGGTGACATGCTGGGCGCGCAGCAGCACCTGGGTGTGCGGGGCGGAGAACACCGTGGCGTTCTCGACCAGTTCGGCCAGCAGATGGATGACGTCGGCGACGGCGTGGCCGCGCAGTGTCCCGTCGACCGGCGGCACCAGTTTGACGCGCGGGTACTGCTCGACCTCGGCGATCGCGGAGCGCATCACCTCGGTGAGGGAGACCGGGTTGGACCACTGACGCCGGGAGATGGCGCCGCCGAGCACCGCGAGGTTCTCCGCGTGCCTGCGGATCCGGGTGGTCAGATGGTCGACCTGGAAGAGCCCCTTGAGCAGTTCGGGGTCCTCGACCTGGTTCTCCAGCTCGTCGAGCAGCTGGATCTCCCGGTGCACCAGCGACTGGAGGCGGCGGGCGAGATTGACGAAGACCTCGACCTTCTGTTCGTCCACCGTGGTCACGGCGGGCGGGGTGATGCGCGCGGCCCTGACCACGGAGTCGACGGCGGCCTCCTGGGCCCGGCTCAGCTCCAGGGCGAGCAGGTCGAAGGCATCGCCCCGGGGCGGCACGGCGTCGCCGCCCCGTCCGGCGGGCGGCGCCTCCCCTCTGCCCAGCCGGTCGACGACCGCCCGCAGGTCGGCCTGGCCGCGCGCGCTGGAGCGGCGCAGCGCGTTGCACCGGTCGAGCACCGTCCTGGTGACCCGGTCGGCGCCCAGTGCGGCGGCGGCCATGGCGGCCGCGGCGAGCGCGGCGCATGCGGCCAGCACACCGCGCAGCGCCACCGAGGGGTGCACCCCGGCGGAGTGGATCGTGTAGACGACGGCCGCGGTGCCGCTGAGCGCGGCGACGACGGTGGGAAGAATGGCGGTCCGCAGCAGCTGAGGCCGTATACGGGCCTCGGGCGCCGGTGGTACGGACCGGGAGCGGCGGGCGGACGGGGCCGGGGAAGGGCCCGGCCGTGGGGCCGGACGGTTGCCGGGCCGGCCGTGCCGACCGCCTTCCGGCCGGTCGCTCCGCGCTTCGGGTGCGCGAACTTGAGACATCTGCGTCCTCGGTACGTGGGATACCAGGGCTCACCGACAGGGGATGCAACTCGCCTGACGCGTCTCCCTGTTGATCAGCAGCCACTCACAGTAGTCGCCACGCCGTGGCGCTCGATGTCTTGTTGCCGAACTTGCGCGCCGATCGTCCCGCTCTGGTATGAGAGTTCGTACGCGCGGCCGAAATTATTGCGGCTGAGCGACGGCCGGGCCGGGCGCCGGGGCCGCGGGGCGACGGCAGGGACGGTGGCGGGGCTGCGGAGCGGCCGGGCATATGGTCCGGGCAGTATGGCGCGCATGACGAATATCCGTTCACGCATGACCACATGGCTGGGCCGCCGGTATCTGGCGAACATCCGCAAGAAGGGCTTCGACCTGTCGAGTGCGGCGCTGCTCCCGGAGTCGACCCTGATGCCACTGCGGCGTACCGGTCTTGATCCGGTGGCCGACCTCGGTGAACTGCGGGACAGGGAACCGGTCAGCAAGCTGTCCGTACCGTTCGGGATGAATGTGTGGCTGGTCAGCGGCTACGAGGAGACCAAGGCGGTCCTGGGCCGTACCAGGGGCTTCAGCAACGACTTCACCAACCTGATAGGCAGCTCCGCCGTCACCGAGAGCCAGCAGCACCCCGGCGGCCTCGGCTTCTCTGACCCGCCCGTCCACACCCGGCTGCGCAGGCTGCTCACACCGGAGTTCACCATGCGCAGGCTCGCCAGGCTCACCCCGCGCATCCACGAGATAGTCGGCGAGCGGCTGGACGAGATGGCGCGTACCCCGGGCCCGGTCGACCTCGTGCAGTCCTTCGCGCTGCCGATCCCCTCACTCGTCATCTGTGAACTCCTGGGCGTCCCCTACGAGGACCGGGAGGACTTCCAGCGTCTGGGCACCACCCGCTTCGACCTGTTCGCCGGCGCCGACGCCTCGTTCGGCGCGATATCCGAGTCGCTCTCCTACCTCCGGGACATCGTCAAGAAGCAGCGCGCGGAGCCCGGCGACGGCCTCCTCGGCATGCTGATCAAGCAGCACGGCGACGCCATCGACGACGAGGAGCTGACCGGGCTCGCCGACGGGGTGCTGACCGGCGGACTGGAGACCACCGCCAGCATGCTCGCGCTCGGCACCCTGGTCCTCCTCCGGGACCCGGACCACTTCGCGGCTCTCCGCGACGACGACGCGGCCGTGGGCCCGTACGTGGAGGAGCTGCTGCGCTATCTCACGGTGGTCCAGGTCGCCTTCCCGCGCTTCGCCCGCGAGGACATGGAGATCGCCGGTACGCACATATCCGCCGGCGATGTCGTGCTCTGCTCACTCAGCGGCGCCGGCCGGGACGCGTCCCTGGGCCCGCGCATGGACACCTTCGACCCGTCCCGGCCGTCCTCCTCGCATGTCGCCTTCGGCTACGGGATCCACCGCTGCATCGGCGCCGAACTGGCCCGGATGGAGCTGTGCGCGGCCTACCCGGCCCTGCTGCGGCGCTTCCCCGGCATGTCACTGGCCGTACCGGAGGAGGAACTCGCATTCCGCAAGTACTCAGCCGTGTTCGGCGTCGACTCGCTCCCCGTGCACCTCGACTGACGGGCCGTACGGCGCGCGGCCGGTGCGCACCGGGCTCCCGCCGCGCGCCCTGCGCACCGTGTACGCGACGAGTACGACGGCCAGACTGCCGAGGCTGGTGAGCAGCTGGGTGCGCTGGTCGGCGATGACGGCCATGGCCACCAGCACGGCGGCGAAGCCGGCCATCACCACCCAGGTGAGGTACGGGAAGAGCCACATCCGCAGGGTCAGCCGCTCGGGCTCCGTACGCTCAAGACGGCGCCGCATCCGCAGCTGGGAGGCGCCGATCATGAGGTACATGAAGATGGCGACGGCGCCCGAGGAGTTCACCAGGTAGCTGAAGACGGTGTCCGGGGACAGATAGGCCAGGAGCACCGAGATCCAGCCGACCACGGTGCCGGCCAGGATCGCACGGGTGGGGACCTGGCGTTTGCCGGTCGCCACCAGCCAGGTGGGGGCGTCCCCGTGGGTGGCGAGCGACCGCAGCATGCGCGAGGACACATAGACCGAGGAGTTGAGCACGCTCAGTACGGCCGTGAGGATCACGACGTCCATCACGACACCCGCCCCGGGCAGCCCGATGATCTTCCAGGCCGCGACATACGGGCTGGCCAGGACCTTGGCGCTGTCCCACGGTACGAGGGCGACCACCAGGACGATGGAACCGACGTAGAAGAGGATGATCCGCCAGATGATCCCGGTGGTGGCACGGGCCACCGAACGTTCGGGCTCCTTGCTCTCGGCGGCGGCGATGGTGACGATCTCGGCTCCGCCGAACGCGAAGATGACCACGACGATCGCGGAGAAGACCGCGGTGACGCCGTTCGGCGCGAAGCCGCCGTGCGCGGTCAGGTTGGAGAAGTCGAAGGACGAGCCGGGCCAGCCGCCGAAGACGTAGAGTCCGCCGACGATCAGGAAGGCCACGATCGCGGCCACCTTGACGGAGGAGAACCAGAACTCGAACTCGCCGAAGGACTTCACGGAGAGCAGGTTGGTCGCGGTCATCAGGACCATCAGGCCCATGGCCAGCGCCCAGAGCGGCAGCCCGATCCACTCGTGCAGGATCGCGGCGCCCGCGACGGCCTCCACGGCGACGATGATGACGTAGTAGTACCAGTACAGCCAGCCGATGGTGAAGCCCGCCCAGGGCCCGATGGCGGTCCGGGCGTAGTCGGCGAACGACCCCGACGAGGGCTTCGCCACGACCATCTCGCCGAGCATCCGCATGGTGCACAGCACGAGCGCGCCGGCCAGGCAGTACGACACGATCGCGGCGGGCCCCGCGGTCTTGATCACCGAGCCGCTGCCGACGAACAGTCCGGCGCCGATCGCTCCGCCGATCGCGATCATCGACATATGGCGGTTGCGCAGCGAGCGGCTGAGTTCCGGCTGCGGGCTCCGCGGTGCTGTCTGCTGCTCTGTGCGCGGTGCTGTGCGCGGTGCTGTGCGCGGTGCTGTGCGCGGTGCTGTGCGCGGTGCTGTGCGCGGTGCTGTGCGCGGTGCTGTGCGCGGTGCTGTCTGCGGTGCTGTCTGCGGTTTTCTCCGTGGTGCGGGGGAGGTCATGGCAACTCCAGTCATGGGCAACGTCGTTCGGGGGCGCGGGAATCCGCGCGGGGCGCCGGGGGGCCGGGTCAGGTCCAGTCGCCCTCGCGACCGCCGCCGATCACCCAGCTGAGCGCCCGGAAGCGCCGCAGCGCCGTCCTGGCGTCGGGGGTCTCCATCCGTACGGTCCTGGGCCCGGAGAGTGCGGCTCCGGACAGCGCGCTCGCCCGGTCCGCGAGGTGCGGGCTGTCCACGTCCACCTCCACCACGTGCGGCGCGGGCCGCCGGGCGGGGCGTGGCGGGGGCGCCGAGAGGGCTGCCGCCGCCGCACGGCGGATGTCGGCGGTGGTGACGGCCGGGGTGCGGCAGACGGCCGCGTGCCGGGAGATCGCCTTCTTCACGGTGACGGTCCGGCAGCCGGGTGCGTACCCGGTGGCCGCGCGGCAGGTCAGGTCGTCCCCGGTGACGAGGACGACGGGGACGCCTGCCTCGGCGGCCACCAGGGCGTTGAAGTGGCCTTCGCCGACCGGCTCTCCGTCGATGCGGACGCCGAGGATGCTGTGCGAGAGATAGGTGTGGGCAAGGACTCCCTGTTCGCCCGCGCCGGTGTGATAGCCGACGAAGGCCACCGCTTCGGCGCCGTCCTCCAGCCCCTCCATCATGCCGAGCGGCTTGTGCCGCCCGGTGATCAGGACCGCGCGCGGGTCGAGTTCCTCGATGAGTACGTTGTCCATGCCGCAGTGCGCGTCGTTGACGACGATCTCCTCCGCGCCCGCGTCGGCGAACCCGGCGACCGCGGCGTTGACATCCTGGGTGAGCAGCCTCCGGAAGCGCTCGTAGCGCGGTGTCCCCGCCGCCACGTCCGCCGGGGAGACGGTGCCCGTCGCTCCCTCCATGTCGGCGGATATCAGGACGCTCCTCACTCCGCCACCCCCTGCTCCGGTCCCCACTCGGAACCGCACAGCTCCACCAGGGCGTCCACCTGCGCGAGACCGCTCTCCTCCACGACCTGGCGCACGCTCTGCGCCTCGCGGACCGTCGCGAGGCGCACCTGTCCCGCGTCATCCGTCCGGTAGCCGAACACGGCCGGTCTGGGCAGGGAGTTGTACGAGAAGTGCGAGGAGAAGTAGTAAGCGCCGGTGTCGTACAGCGCCACCACGTCCCCGGGTTCGACCGCCGGGAGTTCCCGGGCGGTGGCGGTCAGGTCCCCGGCGAAGCAGCACGGTCCGGCGATGTCCACGGTCTGGAACGGCCCCTGCTTGGGGCGCCCCGCGGCGTCGAACACCCCGACACGCAGCGGCCAGGCGTCCGGCATGAAGACGGTACGGGTGGCCACCTGGGCTCCGGCGTGGGTGACCGCGATCCGTCTGCCGCCCGCCGACTTGGTGTACTCGACGAGCGAGCCGATGGTGCCGCTCTTCGCCAGCAGCGAGCGGCCGAACTCGGTGACCAGGGTGTAGCGGCCGTCGAGGAGTCCGGGGACCGCCTCGCGCAGTTGGTCGACGTACTCGGCGTAGGTGGGGCGGTCGTCCTCGCCGTCGAAGTTGACGGGCAGGCCGCCGCCGATGTCCAGGCCGGTGATCTGGGCGTGGCCCAGCCGGGCGTTGATCCGCTCCGCGAGGTCGTACGCGGTACGGATCCCCTCGGCGATGAGCGGCAACGGACAGCCCTGGGAGCCGACATGCGCGTGCAGGCGGTTGAGCCAGGGGCGCCGTACGAAGGCGTCGGCCACCGCGTCGACGGCCCCCGGGTCGCGCAGCGCGACGCCGAACTTGGAGGTCGCGGTCGCGGTGCTCATGGCCCCGATGGCCCCGGCGCCGACCTGGGGGTTCACCCGCAGCCCGATGGGTCCGGACGGCTCGCGGCCGGCCAGCAGACGGTCGACGCGCTCCAGCTCCTGGAAGTTGTCCAGGTTGATCGCGATGCCGTGGGCCAGCGCGAACTCCAGCTCCCCGACCGTCTTCGCGGGGCTGTCGAAGACCAGCCGGTCAGGGCTGAAACCGGCGGCCAGCGCCTGTTCCAGTTCGCCGGGCGATGCCACTTCGCACCCCATTCCGGCCTCGGCGAGCAGCCGCAGCACGGGCACAAGACCGCACGCCTTGGCCGCGAACGTGTGGTGGACCGTGGCCGGCCCGTCGAACGCCTCCTTCAGCGCGTCCACCGCTGCCAGTACCCCGTCGACGTCGAGGAGGCCGACCAGGGGCGAGCCGGGGCCGAGCAGCCCCTCGTCGACGGCGCGGGCAAGCGCCGCCTCACGGGCGCGCTCGCGCCGGGCCGCCGGGGAGGCGGGCTGGCGCTGCGGGGCCGGACCGGAATTCACTCGAAACACTCCTACGTGCTGGATCGGTCATACGTACTGAGCCGGACGTGCGTACGGAGTCGGGCGCGCGCCGGGCGGGCCGTGCGCCGCGCTCGTCGGACCACGGGCCGTCGTGCCCAGCTTCGGTGTACGGAGCCCGGCATGTCTTCGTCATCCAGGACCATGCCTGCCGGATTCACTTGTCCAGCTCCACAGGTAAACGATCATGCGATGGCCCGACCCGGTCCGCACCCTCACCCCGTACGGCGGCCGAGACGCAGCCCCACATCGGCCAGGAGCCGCACAGCCGGGTCTGCCAGGTCCACGCCGAACAGCTCCCTGGCCCGGCGCAGCCGGTAGCGCAGGGTGTTGGGGTGCACATTGAGGCGCCGGGCGGCCGTGGCCGTGTCGCCGAAGGCGTCGAGGTGGGATGCGACCGATTCGCCGTACCGCGAGCCGTGCGCCCGGTCGTGCTCCAGCATGGCGTGCACCGGCCCCGACAGCGCCTCCCACAGCGGCTCCACCCGGTCGAGGAGCCGCAGCACGGCCGCGTCGGACGCCACCTCCGGGTACGAGGCCACCGCCGACCCGGCCCCGGCTCCCGGCAGGCGCGCCGCCCGGTCCGCCAGCACCCGTACGACCAGCTCGGCGGCCTCACGCGAGGCGGGCAGCTCCGCCAGGTCCGCGACCACGGGCCCGGCACCGGCGAGGACCACACCGCGCGGTATCGAACGGGCCGCGGCCAGCAGGGTGCGCGCGGGATCGGTCTCCCCGTCCAGGGCCGGCACCAGGGCGTACAGCCGCTGCCCCGACCGCGCGGTCACACACCCGGGGCGGTAGGCGGCGGCCTGGAGCGCCAAGACGTCGAGCACCCGCTGCCCGACGTCGCCCGGCGCGGGCTCCCGGCCGTCGTACGCTTCCGCCACCAGCACGGCGTACGGCCGCCCCCGTACGATCCCGACGTCGTGCGCGGCCTGTGTGCTGCCCGCCAGGAGTGCGTGCACCGCACCCTCCCGGGCCGAGGCCGCCGCCCGGCCCCAGGTCCGGTGGTGCGCGAGGTGCGGGACCGCGGCGCGGCCCGCCGTCCGCAGCGCCGCCACGGCGTCATCGGCGAGCGGGCGCCCGTCGGCCGCGGCCCAGATCGAGCCGAGCACGTCGGAACCGTGCCGCACCGCGACGGCGAGCCGTTCGGCGTACCGGTCGTCGGCGGGGCGCCGCACCACGTCGTCGGTGTTCCAGAGGGTCTGGAAGAAGCCGCTCTTCCGCAGTTCGACCACCCGCCACCGGGGGACCTCCTGGCCGAGGATCGTGAGCCGGCGCATGGGGTCGGGCTCGTGGTCCATACGCGAGTACGCCAGGACCCGGGACTGCGGGTCCTCGATCGTGATCGCTCCCCCGACGAGGTCCGCCACGGTGTTGGCCAGCCCCGGCAGATCGCCCAGCCGCAGGCCGTCCACCCCGGCCGCGCCCGCGGACCGGTCCGGCGCGCTGTGCACCAGGGCCGTCCGCAACTGACCGAGGACCTCGGTCCAGCCAGGACCGGGAAGGCGGGTCAGCAACGCCGTACGCCCCAGCTCTGCCGCCTCCAGGAGAGCCGCGCCGGGCCCCCGGCGGCCACGCCGCATCACCACGGCCGCCGCACCCGCGCGGTCCGCGGCCCGCAGTACGTCGACCGCGTCGGGCGACGCGACCTCCACGCCGACCGCGAGCAGCACAAGCCCGGCGGCCACCCACACCTCTCCGTCCCGCTCCTCGCCCGGATCGTGCAGCACCACATCGGACACGGGCACACCGGTACCGCGCGGCGCCACGACAACATCGAGCGTCCCGGCCGCGATCAGCGCGAGCAGCTGCCCCAGCGTGGGGCCATGGCCATGGTCGGGGCGGTCCGTTACGGAGATGTGCATCTGCCCATGGTGTCCGGGTGTGAGTAGTCGGCGTACAGGAATCCCGGTGAGAACAATCATGGTTACGAGCTGAGCGCTGCGGTGTCCGGGCGGGGCCGGGGAACGTCGCCGGGTCTGGAGGGCGGCGAAGTCGGTGTGGGTCTGTTCGGTGGCTTCGGGGTACGCCTCCCGCTTGGCGTGTTCTGCGAGCGCCCGGTAGATGCTGGCGACAGAGGGTCTCTGTCCTTTGCGCTTGCCGGTGGGGACGATCAGGTCGATCTGGATCTGCTCGACGGACTCGCCGCCCGCGCGGCGCCGGAGCACGCTGTGGAGCATGCCGTCGGTGATGACCGGCGGCCGGCCGCCGTGCTTGCCCTTGCGGGCGGCAGTGTCGAGCCCTTCGAGCGTGGACTCGCGTATGTTCTCCCGCTCGGTCTCCGCCATCGCGGCGAAGAACGCGAACAGCAGCTTCCCCGGCCCGGTCGGGTCGTAGATGCCGGGCAGCGGACCGGCGAGCATCTCCAGGATGAGGCCGTGGGTGGTGAGGTGGTCGGCGAGCGCGGTCATGTCGAGCAGGAGCAGGGCGTCGTGGTCGGGTGTGCCGGGTTCGGCGGTGCAGACGCCGATGTGCTGGCCGGGAGTGCCTTCCACCTGCAGGGACTGGGAGGTGAGCGTGAGGGTGCCGACGCGGGGGTGGTGGAAGGTCTTCTGTACGGGCTTGCGGCCGGTGACCTCGTAGCGTTCCCACAACCGGGCGAAGTCGGGGCTCTTGAGGAGGAGCTCGCCGACAAGGTTGGTCAGGTCCGGGGCGTCGGGAGCGGTGCCCGCGACGGCGCGCAGGCGGGCGACGCAGGCGGTGATCTGGCGGTCCCAGTCCGGGAACAGGTCTCGCGCAGCCGGGTGGAGGAAGAGGTAGCGGGCGAGGTTGCGGTGTTTGACGGGCCAGTCGTCCAGGCCCGCGTACAGGGCGAGGCCGCCGGGGTTCCAGGCGAGCATGTCCATGCTGCGGCTGATGACATAGGCCGGGTTCGGTCGGAGCGACTCCAGGAGCAGCTTCAGGTGGGGCGGACGGCGCGGCTCGGGGCCGGTGGGGGTCCGGGGGCGTAGCGGGCGGCTCGTGCGGCGAGTTCGCGCAGGTGCTGGTGTTCCTGGTCGTCCATGTGCAGGGCGCGGGCGAGGGAGTCGAGAACGGCGGGGCTGGGGCGGGTCTCCTTGCCGCGTTCCAGGCGTACGTAGTAGTCGATGCTGATGCCGGCGAAGGTGGCCAGTTCCTCGCGGCGCAGGCCGGGGGTGCGGCGGATGCCGGCGCCGACGGTGAGGCCGACGTGTCCTGGACTGGTCTGGGTGCGGCGGGCGCGCAGGAAGCGGCCCAGCTCGGCGCCCTCGCTGTTTGCGCTCTGGGATGCCATGACTCCAGTTTCACCCGGCAGACAGCTGCGCCGCAGATGGGAGGGGGGACCTGCCATTACCCCCGAAGAGCCCGCCCTGCCACACCCGAGCAATCCGGGCGAAGGTGAATGAGGAAGACGCCGACCTCCTCGCTCCCACCCGGACTTCGACGGGCACGGCCTGCCGGGCCGGGCAAGAGTGAAAGAAGACCAGGCGACACCTTGATCGGAAGAGGGCGAGATGCGGTACATCAAACTGCGTGACCTGGAGGTTTCCCGGATCGGCCTGGGAGCGATGGGGATGTCCCATGGTTACACCGGCTCGGGCACGGACGACGCGGAGTCGATCAGGACGGTGCACCGTGCGCTGGAGCTGGGAGTCACCCTCATCGACACCGCCGAGATCTACGGCCCGTACACGAACGAGGAGCTGCTCGGGAAGGCGCTGAAGGGCCGCCGTGACCAGGTGGTGCTGGCCACCAAGTTCGGCCTGGTCTCGCACGCCGGCAACGGCGCGTGGAACCTGGACTCCAGCCCGGCCAATATCCGCACCGCCGTCGAGGGCTCCCTGAAGCGGCTGGGCACCGACCATATCGACCTGTACTACCAGCACCGCGTCGATCCGAACACGCCGATCGAGGAGACCGCCGGCGCCGTGGGCGAACTGATCGCCCAGGGCAAGGTCCGCGCCTTCGGGCTCTCCGAGGCCGGGCCAGACACCATCCGCCGGGCCCACGCCGTCCAGCCGGTCACAGCGGTCCAGTCCGAATACTCGCTCTTCACCCGGGGCATCGAGGAGCGCGTCCTGCCCGTCCTGCGGGAGCTGAACATCGGCCTGGTGCCGTTCTCCCCGCTGGGCCGCGGGATGCTGACGGGCACGGTGCGCTCCACCGACCAGTTCGACGAGAACGACTTCCGCCGTGACAACCCGCGCTTCACGGGCGAGAACTTCCGGCGCAATCTGGCGCTGGCCGACGAGGTCAAGGCGCTGGCCGACGAGGTCGGTGCCACGCCCGGGCAGGTGGCGCTGGCCTGGCTGCTCGCCCAGGGCGACGACATCGCCCCCATCCCCGGCACCAAGCGCGTGGCCCGGGTCGAGGAGAACGCCGCCGCCGACACGGTCACGCTGACGGCCGAGCAGCTGGAGCGGCTCTCCAGCCTGCCGCCCGCCGCCGGCGACACCCACACCGAGGCCCAGGCCCGGATGCTCGAACGCTGACCCCGGCCCCGCAACGATCCCCGTTTGGAGCAGTACCCCTGATGCGTGCAGCAGTGATGTACGGAGCCGGAGACGTCCGCGTCGAAGACCGGCCCGACCCCAAGATCGTTCAGCCCGCCGACGCTGTGGTGCGCGTCATCGCCTCCTGCGTGTGCGGCAGCGACCTGTGGCCCTACGCCTCGATGCCCGCTACCGGCATCGGCCGCCCCATGGGGCACGAGTTCCTCGGCGTCGTGGAGGAGACCGGTTCGGACGTGACCGGACTGCGGACGGGCGACTTGGTCGTCGCGCCCTTCACGTACAGCGACAACACCTGTGACTACTGCGCCAAGGGCCTGCACATCTCCTGCCGCAACGGCGGCCGGTACGGCTTCGACGGCGTGGACGGTGGTCAGGGCGAAGCCGTCCGCGTCCCGCACGCCGAGGGCACCCTGGTGAAGCTGCCGGTGGCCGCCGACTCCGCGCTGCTGCCTTCACTGCTTGCGCTGTCGGACGTCATGACCACCGGCCACCACGGCGCGGTCACCGCAGGTGTCGGCCGCGGCGACACCGTGCTGGTGGTCGGGGACGGCGCGGTCGGCCTGTGCGCGGTGATCGCCGCCAAGCGGCTGGGTGCCGAGCGGATCGTGCTCGCCGGCCGCCACGCGTCCCGTACCGGCCTGGGCCGCGAGTTCGGTGCCACCGATGTGGTCGCCGAGCGCGGCGATGAAGGCATCGCCCGTATCCGCGAGCTGACCGGCGGCGTGGACAAGGTGATCGAGGCCGTCGGCACCCGCCCCGCCCTGGACACCGCGCTCGGCGCGGTCCTGGACGGCGGCACCGTCAGCCGGCTCGGCGTCCCCCAGTACGAACAGGGCCCGATCGGCCCGGCCGGGTTCATGCGCAACATCACCCTGACCGGCGGCGCCAGCCCCGCCCGCGCCTACATCGAGCAGCTGCTGCCCGACGTCCTGGACGGCACCATCGCCCCCGGCCGCGTCTTCGACGAGACCTTCCCCCTCGACCAGGCTCCGGACGCCTACCGGGCCATGGCCGACCGCCAGGTCCTCAAGGCCCTCATCCGCCCCTGACCCCGCCCCCGCCCGCACAGCGAAGGAATCCCCTCATGCAGCACGTAACCCTGAACAACGGTGTCGAGATGCCGCTCCTGGGCTTCGGCGTCTACCAGATCCCCGCCGAGGACACCGAGCGCGCCGCCTCCGACGCGCTGGCCGCCGGCTACCGGCTGCTGGACACCGCAGCCGCCTACGGCAACGAAGAAGCCGTCGGCCGCGCCATCACCTCCAGCGGCATTCCCCGTGAGGAGCTGTTCGTCACCACCAAGCTGTGGGTCCAGGACGCCCCCGCCGAGGACAACACCCGCCGCGCGCTGGAGACGTCCCTGACCAAGCTGGGCCTCGACCACGTCGACCTGTACCTGATGCACCAGCCCTACGGCGACGTCTACGGCCAGTGGCGCGCCATGGAGGCCGCCCACCGCGAGGGCCTGACCCGGGCGATCGGCGTGGCCAACTTCTACCCCGACCGGCTCTTGGACCTGATCCTCAACAACGAGATCACCCCGCAGGTCAACCAGATCGAGACCCACCCCTTCTTCCAGCGCACCGCCGACCACGACCTCATGCGCGAGCACGGAGTGCAGCACCAGGCATGGGGCGGCTTCGCCGAAGGCAAGAACGACCTGTTCACCCACCCCGTCCTCACCGAGGTCGGCAAGGCGTACGACAAGTCCGCCGCCCAGGTCGTCCTGCGCTGGCTGATCCAGCGCAGCATCATCACCATCCCCAAGTCGGTACGCCCCGAGCGGATGGCCCAGAACCTCGACGTCTTCGACTTCCAGCTCACCGACGACCAGATGGCCCAGATCACCACCCTCGACACCGGCACGACCCTGTTCTTCGACCACCACGACCCCGAAATGGTCGCCTGGCTCGCCAAGCGCCGTCTGGACAGCTGAGCGGCCGCCCCCGCCGCAGCAAAGCGTGTGCCCCGCAGCGGGCCGACCGGGGCACACGCCCGGCCCGCCACACACTCCAACGGTTCACCGGGGGCCGTCCACCGTGATCACCCCACAGCACCACGGCGCCCTGCCGGGCCGGCGCACCGTTCTGCGCGGCGCGCTGCTGACCGCAACCGCCGCCTTGAGCGCGCCCCCCTTGGCGGGCTGCTCACCGCCCTCACCGCGGTCCGGCACCCCCACCGCCTCCCCGTCCGCCACGACCAACGGAAGCAACGTGAGACGAGTCCTGCTGGCCTACTTCTCCCGCCCGGGCGGGAACTACTCCTACGGCGGCCGTACCGACCTGAAGGTTGGCAACACCGAGGTGCTCGCCAGCAAGATCGCCGACCGCACCGCCTGCGACACCTACCGCATCCAGGCCGCCGACCCCTACCCCCACGACTACGACGCCACCGTGAAGCGCAACGTCCGCGAGCAGGACACCGACGCCCGCCCGGCCATCGAGGGCCGCCTGCCCTCCCTCGATGGCTACGACACCATCCTCCTGGCCAGCCCCATCTGGAACGTCCGAGCACCCATGATCATGACGACGTTCACCGAAGCCCTCGACTTCCGCGGCAAGACCATCCATCCGGTCACCACCTACGCCATGAGCGGACTGGGCACCACCGAACGCGACTACGCCGCCTCCTGCCCCGGCGTGACCCTCGCCGAGGGCCTCGCGGTACGTGGCGAAGAGGTCAAGGACGCCGACACGGAAGTCGAGGCATGGCTGCGACGCATCGGGCTGCCCACCCGGTGACGGTTCCTGCCGGGCACGTCACGGCTGCTCGCCGTCCTCATCACCGTCCTCGGACGCATCCGGGTCGCGAAAGGGACGCAGGCCCTGGCCGGGGCTGCTGGCCTTGATGTTGAACAGGTAGCGGCCCAGGAAGTTGATATGGCGGTCCTTGAGCGGGGACAGGCGGGCGACGTCCTCGTCCTTGATGTCGCGTCCCTCGGCACGGAGCCGAGCCACGGCGGCATCCAGGTAACGGGTGTTCCACAGGACGACGGCGTTGAGGACCAGCCCGAGGGCGGCGAGCTGGCCCTCCCGGTACGCCTGGCCGATCTGGCCCCGTCCGCCGTGGCAGGTCGCGGAAGCGCGGCGCGAAGCGGAAGCCGGGCATCTTGTACAGGCCGAAGGCCATGTCGGAGTAAGAGGCGTTGTCGGTCGCGACCGTCTCCGGCTTCACCCCGCGAGCTTGTCCACCGACAGGCGGGCGCGTCCGCCGCCCTCGGGGACGACGATCTCCACCTTCGCATCGGCGCCGGCCTCCTCCGGGCGGTCGGCCATCTGCCGCCACGTCGCGTCCAGCCCTCTCACGAGCCGGGCCAGGTGCTCCTCGGCGTCCTCGGTCAGGGGCACGCCCGCGAACACGTCCGAGCGCATCGCCTCCCCCACCGCGGACCGTCCAGCAGCCGGGCGCGCGGCTCCGCCCACCGGTTCGACGGGGCGGCGAACACATCACGCCGCTTCACGGACGAGGCGTCGGCGATGCCGAGCTGCCCGGCCAGGTACTCCACGGCCTCCCACGGCACCGCGATCGGGTCCTCTCCCAGAAACCGGCCGACGTAGCGGACCGTGCAGATCTGCACCGCCATGCCCAGCCGGTGCACGTCCGTACGGCGCAGCGCGATCAGATCGCGGTCGTCATCGTCGAGGAAGAAGAACCGCTCCAGCTCCGGGCGCGTGGGCACCTCGGTGAACGTTCCGTACGCCTCGGCCTGCTCATCAGACAGTTAAGTCAGTTGCTTGACCGGTGATCGGTGGCGGCGCTTAACTGGGTGACGTCGGAGTTCGCGTCTACGGAAGCCATGCAGTGAGCCAGGCCATGAGCCGTTCAGTAAGCCGTGCAGTAAGTGACACAGCCCCGCAGGCACCCACCGAGGGCCGCGGCACACCGGTGGGGTGGCGGCGGTGACGCCCGCCACGGCGCGGCACGCGCGGGTCGCCGCCACACGGGAGCTGCTGGTCTCGGCGGCGGAGCGGCTGTTCGCCGAGCATGGAGTGGTGGCTGTCTCCAACCGCCAGGTCAGCGAGGCCGCGGGCCAGGGCAACAACGCCGCTGTCGGCTACCACTTCGGCTCCAAGGCCGACCTGATCAGGGCGATCGTGCACAAGCACAACGACCAGATCGAGCAGGCACGCGCGGAGAAGGTCGAGCAGGCCACCGGCTCCACCGACGTGCGCGCCTGGGTGGCCTGCCTGGTGGACCCCTTCGTGCTCCATGTCGCCGGCCTCGGTGTGCCCTCCTGGTTCGGCCGCTTCTACGCACAGATCGGCACCGACCCCGTCTACCGGGAGATCATGACGGACGAGTCCCTCCATTCGCCCGCGCTGGTCCGGGCCGTCGACGGGCTCAACAGCTGCCTCCCCGGCCTGCCGCCCGAAGTACGTCTGGAACGCGGTGCGATGACCCGGCACCTCGTGGTGCTCGTCGTCGCCGAACGGGAACGCGCGCTCGCCGAGGGCAGCCCCACCCCGCGCGACGACTGGCAGCAGACCGCGACCGGTCTGAGCGACGCGATCGCGGGGATGTGGCTCGCGCCCGTCTCGCAGTGACCCGGCCGCGCCGGGCATCACGGGGCGGCTGCCGAAGCCGCACCGCCGCCGCCCCACGTCCGGGACCAGACCCGGCACGGTTCCCGAGATCCCCGAGGTCCCCGAGATCCCCCGAAAGAAAGTGCGTGGCCATGTCCTCTCCCCGCAGCACGCCCGACGCCGTACAGGACCTGCCGTTCGATCCGGACGCCCTGCGGGCTCGTTACCGGGCCGAGCGGGAACGCAGGATCCGCCCCGAGGGAAACGCCCAGTACCAGCGCCCCACCGGCCGGTTCGGATCCTTCGACGAAGACCCGTACGCCGAACCGCTGCCCTCCCGCGAGCCGCTCCGCGACCGGGTCGACGCCGTCGTCATCGGAGGCGGGTTCGGCGGCCTTCTCGCAGGCGCGCGGTTACGGCAGGCGGGCCTGGGCTCGATCCGGCTGATCGAGAAGGGCGGCGACTTCGGCGGCACCTGGTACTGGAACCGGTACCCCGGCATCCACTGCGACATCGAGTCGCACATCTACCTGCCCCTGCTGGAAGAGGTCGGCTACGTCCCGAAGTGGAAGTACGCGCCGGGCGAGGAGATCCGGCAGCACGCGCGGGCGATCGCCCGCACCTTCGACCTCTACCGGGACGCCTGCTTCCAGACACAGGCCACCGGACTGCGCTGGGACGAGAGCGCGTCCGAGTGGCTGGTGAGCACCGACCGGGACGACCGGATACGGGCGCGGTACGTGGTGACGGCGACCGGCACCCTGAGCCAGACCAAGCTCCCCGGCATCCCCGGCATCGACACCTTCCGGGGCCACATGTTCCACACCAGTCGCTGGGACTACGGCTACACCGGCGGAAGCGCGGACGGGAATCTGCACAAGCTCTCCGACAAACGCGTCGCCCTGATCGGCACCGGTGCGACCGCCGTCCAGTGCGTGCCCCATCTGGGCGCCGACGCCAAGGAGTTGCTTGTCTTCCAGCGCACGCCCTCATCGGTCGACGTGCGCGGCAACCGCCCCACCGACCCCGGCTGGGCCGCGTCCCTCGCCCCCGGCTGGCAGCGGCGGCGCAGGGACAACTTCCTGACCCTCGTCACGGGCGGCCGGGCGGACGAGGACCTCATAGACGACGGCTGGACCAGCAGCGCCCGCCTCCAGCAGAAGATGATCCCGACCGACAGCTACGCGGATCTGCCGCCCGAGGAACGCGAACGCACCGAGGAGCTGGCGGACTTCCAGAAGATGACCGAGATCCGCGAGCGGATCGACACCGTCGTCACGGACCCGGAGGTCGCCGAGCTGCTCAAGCCCTGGTACCGCTACATGTGCAAACGGCCCACCTTCAGCGACAGCTACCTCCAGACCTTCAACAGGCCCCACGTCACCCTGGTCGACACCGCCGACAGCCACGGCGTGGAGAAGATCACCGAGAACGGTCTCGTGGTCAACGGCACCCTCTACGAGGCCGACTGCATTATCTTCAGCACCGGCTTCGAGGTCGGCGTCTCGGGTATCACCTCGGGACGTCTTCCCGTACACGGCCGCGACGGTGTCCCCCTCACCGAGGCATGGCGGCAGGGCCCCCGGACGCTCCACGGCTTCTACAGCCACGGGTTCCCCAACCTCTTCCAGCTGGGCCCGCTGCAGAACGCCAGCGCCGTCAACTACGTCCACATCCTGGACGAGCAGACCATCCACGTCGCCGAAGTCGTCGCCGAAGCACACAGGCGCGGGGCCCGGTACGTCGAACCCACGGCGGAGGCCGAGGAAGCCTGGGTCACGACGATCCGGGAGAAGGCCGTCGACCTGTACGCCTTCCATGCCGAGTGCACCCCCGGCTATTACAACAACGAGGGCATGCCCAGGCAGCGCCGCGAGTCGTTCGCCGACGGACCGATCGCCTTCCACTCGCTGCTCCGGGAGTGGCGCGCGAACGGCGGCATGGACGAGGTTCTGGTCGGCACTGAACAGCACGGGCCCCGCTGACCGTTCACCGGTCGGCGGGGCCCGCCGGTCAGGCGCCCAGCGCGTCGTCCCGCAGAGCGGAGACGAACGACGACCAGCCGTGCGCGGCGAAGGCGAGCACGGGGCCGTCCGGGTTCTTGCTGTCGCGTACGGGAACGACGGCGGCGAAGTCGTCGGAGACCTCGACGCACGCCCCACCGTCCTGATTGCTGTAGCTGCTCTTACGCCACGCCACCGTGCTCAGGTCCATGTTCCGCATGAGACTCTCAGCTCCTCAATTCACCGTCCCGCAGAGCGGAAACGAACGATGACCAGCGGTCCGCGGCGAAGGTGACCACGGGCCCGGCGGGGTACTTGCTGTCGCGTACGGGGATTACGGCGGCGAAGTCGTCGGAGACCTCCAGGCACGCGCCACCGTCCGAGTTGCTGTAGGAGCTTTTACGCCAGTTCGTAACGCTCAGGTCGAGGGATCGCACGGTACTTCCTCCAACATACGCAGGATGAACTTCCGTGACTCGGTCGGGGACAAGGCCAAGTCACGTACCGCATCGTAAGCACGTTGCAGCCGCTCAACCGGCCCGTCATCCTCGATGAGTTCGCCCCGGTAGGCGTTTTCCGTATAGGCCACGGTACGCCCACCAGGCAGACGCAGAAACCAGACATCGGTGCTGTCCAGCCCATAGGGCCCCACCCGGAATGGCAGCACCTGCACAGTCACATCGTCGCGCTCGCTCATCTCCAGCAGGTATTCCAACTGCTTCCGCCACTGGCCGAGATCGCGCAAGGGCGTCCGCAGGACAGCCTCCGAAAGAATCGTCCGGAACGGAGGCGCATCCGCGCCTTCCAGCAACTCCCGCCGCCCCATCCGAGCTTCCACTTGCTGTGTCAGCTCCGGCTCCCGGAGCCCACCGGCAGCCAGCACTTCTCGCGCGTAACCCGGCGTCTGCAACAACCCCGGCAACACGCTCACCGCAAAATGCCACAGGCTGGTCGCATCCGACTCCAGAGCCATGTACTGCCGGTACCGCTCGCGAAACTGCGTCCGGTCCTTCATCGCCAGTTCCCACAGCACCAGCAACAGCCCCTGCGTGCCGAAGAAATGGTCCAGGGCCTGGATCACCTCAGGCCCGCCCAGCGTCTCGCCCTTCTCCATCTTGCCGAAGAGCGAGTAGTCCCAGCCGAGCCGTTCACCGACCTGCCGCAGGCTCAGGCCCCGCTCGGCGCGCAGTTTCCGTAACTCCTCCGCGAACCGCTGACGCGGTTCCTGGCTGCGGCTGGTGACAAGGCGTCGTTGCGGCATGGCGCTCCTTCCAGGGCGCTCCGGCCCGCCCGGAATTCGCCCCCGTACCGGTACACATACACGCGCACCCGCCCGTCCCGCGCATTCACTGTGGAACGTGTGGAACGTAGCGGACCGCGAGAGAACGAGAACGCGCCATCGGGGCAGTCCGGCCCGCCGGGCGCCATTCTCGTAACACCCCCACTACGCACCGTAATTCACGGCTGGTGGGCCCGGCAGCGAAATCACCAACAATCCGCGAGGAGATCCACCATGTCGACGCCTCCCCCGCTCCCCCGCCGTACCCCGCCCGCCCCCGCCACCGGCAGCCCGAAGGTGCAGGAGGCGCTCGACGCACGCGACACCCTCGCCGAGGCGCTGACCAGCGCCGGTATCCAGCTCCCCGCCATGGACGTACGCACCCCGTGGTTCGAGGCCGGCGGGGAACACGACGAGGCCCCGGCCAGTACCCGCTACGCGCTCGTCTACCTCGGGGTGTGCTCCGCGCCGGTCGCGCTCGCGCTGGCCGCCGTCATCGCGAAGGGCGCGGGCCGGTGAGCGCCACCGGGGAACCGGGGCAGGAAGCCTCACTCCCCCGCCCGGGGACGGCCGTGCGCGACATCGCGAGCCACCGCGTCGGCATCGTCATGGGCCAGGAGGGGCCCTGGCTCCAGCTCCGGCCGCTGGGCGGCGGACGCGAGTGGGACGCCGATCCGGCCCGCGTACGGCCGGTCGGCCCGGCCGAACTGCTCCAGGCCCGGGTCGCCGAGGCCAATGCCCGCAGCCGGTCCCCCCTCGGCGCCGTACCGGAGCCGCCACCGAACGGCCGGACCGATGCCGGTGCCGGGTAGCCTCCCCGGAGGGCGCGGCGGTGGTCCGGGCGCGCGCCCAGTGCGAGATCGGATGGGCGATGGCCAGTGCGGGAACGATGACGATGGCCCAGCTCCGCGCCTTCCTCGCGGCGGCGCGCACCGGTTCCTTCACCGCGGCCGGGGCCGAGCTGAATCTCGCGCAGGCGTCGGTCTCGGAGCTGATCCGGCGCCTGGAACAGGAGTACCGGCTGGTCCTCTTCGCCCGGGGCGCCCGCAGGCTGACCCTGACCGGCGCGGGGCGTGCGCTGCTGCCGGCGGCCGAGCGCGCGGTGGCCGGATTCGACGCCGCTGACGGGACGCTGCGCGCCTACGGCGGGCTCACCGGCGGGACCGCGAGCTTCGGCGTGCTGCGCAACGCCGAGTACTACCGGCTCACGCATCTCGCCCGGACCTTCCACGAGCGGCACCCGGACGTACGGGTCCGGCTGGTCGGGCAGAACTCGGTGGAGGTGGCGGCGGCGGTCGCCCGGGGCGATCTGGAGGCGGGCATCGTGGTGCTGCCGGTGGACGTCACCGGTCTTGACGTCCGTCCGCTGCTGCGGGACGAGGTCGTCATGGTGACCTCGGACCCCTCCCGGTACGGCGCGGCGGTGACCGCGGCCGGTCTCGCGGCGGCGCCGCTGGTGCTCTACGACGCGCACTTCGGCTGGGACGAGCCGACGCGGCGCCAGATCCGGGACTGGGTGACCGCCGAGGGGCATGAGCTCAGGCCGGTCGTCGAGGTGGAGTCCGTGACGTCCGCGCTGCGTCTGGTGAGCGGCGGGACGGGCGACACCTTCGTGGCGCGGGCGGTCACCCGCAGCGACGACTTCCCGGCCGGTCTGCGGATCGTCCCGTTCGCGGAGCCGTTCTACGACGTCGTCGCCTCGGTCAGCCGCGATGCGCGCACCCTCTCGCCCGCCAGTCTCGAACTGCTGCTGCTGGCCGAGGAGATGATCCGTTCGGTGAAGGACGCCTGACGGCAGGGCCGTCCTCGGGGGCGCGCCGGGAGGTACAGGGTTGTCCGATGGCCCGGACAGGTTCGCACCGGGTACCCGGCGGGCCAGGCCGCTCCTAACGTTGCGTTGACCAGCCGATCAGGGGGTTCAGCCGGGCGGGACAACTGCCCGTGCGCGCCCCCACGGCGACCCCGCGCGACGGAGACGAGCACACACATGGCAGAGGAGACCGCGCTGCACGGCGCCTGGCGGGCCCGTGCGACGAAGGCGCTGGCGGGCGGGGTGAGCAGCAATGTCCGGATGCTCAACCCGCATGTCATCGCCGACCGCGCCGAGGGGGCGCGGATGTGGGACGTGGACGGCCGGGAGTACATCGACTACGTCCTGGGGCAGGGCCCCAACTTCCTGGGGAACGCGCCCCGGCAGATCCTGGAGAAGGTGGAGGCGGCCCAGCGCCGGGGCGTCATCTACGCGGCGACGCACCGCACCGAGATCGAGGCCGCCGAGAAGGTCATCGAGGTGCTCGGCTGGCCGGACCGGGTGCGGTTCGGCAGTTCGAGCAGCGAGATGGTCCAGGCGGCCCTGCGGATGGCCCGGCACGCGACCGGCCGCAGCCGCGTGCTGCGCTTCCACGGGCAGTACCACGGCTGGTTCGACAACATCCATATCCGCTCCGATGGGGACACCGCCCTCCCGGCCGGCGGGGGCCAGCTCCCGCAGGCGCTGGACGAGGTCGTCACGGTCCAGTGGAACGACCGGTCCGCGTTCGACGAGGCACTCGCCGCGTACGGGGACGAGCTGGCCGCCGTGATCATGGAACCGGTCATGCTCAACTCCGGTGCCATCGAGCCGGGCCCTGGCTATCTCCGGGCGGTGCGCGATGCCTGCACCGCCAACGGGACCGTCCTGGTCTTCGACGAGACCATCACCGGTTTCCGGCTGGCCGTCGGCGGGGCGGCGGAGCGGTACGGCGTGTACCCGGACCTCGCCGTGTACGGCAAGGCGATGGCGGGCGGCTGGCCGTGCGCGGCGGTCGTCGGCCGGGGCGAGCTGTTCGAAGGGATCGCGACGGGCGCCGTGGTGCACGCCGGTACCTTCAACGGCAACGTACCCGCGACGGCGGCGACCCTGGCCTGTCTGGAACACATCGCCGACGGCGAGGTGCACCGGCGGACCGAGCGGGTCGGCGGGCAGCTGATGTCGTCCCTGGCCGCGCTCTCCGCCGAACACGGCCTGGGGCTTGTGCTCCAGGGCCCGCCGATGGCCTTCCACGCGCGGTTCGCCGACCCGCCCACACCCGCGACCCGCTACCAGGACGTACAGAACGCGGACAGCGCCCGCTATCTGCGGTTCAGCCGGGCCCTTGTCGGCCACGGCGTCTGGGTCGCCTCACGCGGCATCTGGTACGTGTCGGCCGCGCACACCGAGCAGGACGTGGCCCTGACGGTCGACCGGGTCGCCGGCGCCGTACATGCGCTCCACTGACGGCCCGGCGCACCGCCTCACCCACCCCCGTGTACGAGCCGGAGCTCCGGCCTGTGCACCTGCCTGAGAGAAGGAGACCACGCATGGCCCTCACCACCGACGAGAAGCGTGACCCCGAGAAGGCGCTGCCCTACGAGGGCGAACGCCCCGACAGCATGCTGGACGACGTGATCGTCCCGGGCGCCCTGGACCTCGACGGCGACGAACGCCTCTGGGTCCCGCAGTCCGACGACGTGTCGTTCCGCCCGCTGCTGCTGTCGGTGAGCCAGAACTACTTCGTCAATCTGCTCCGGGTCCGCAGGTCCGGCATCCTCTCCCGCCACCGCCACCAGGGCCCCGTGCACGCGACCGTACTGCGGGGCCGCTGGCACTACCTGGAGTACGACTGGTGGGCGGAGCAGGGGAGTTACGTCTTCGAGCCGCCGGGCGACATCCACACCCTGGAAGTCCCGGAGGGTGTCAGCGAGATGGTGACGCTCTTCCATGTGACCGGCGGTTATGTCTACTGCGACACCCAGGGCAACCCGGTCGGCGTCGAGGACACCTTCACCAAACTGGCCCAGGCGCGCGAGCACTACGAGAGGAACGGCCTCGGCAAGGACTTCGTGGAACGCTTCGTCCGCTGACGCCCACAGCGCTCACAGCACCGGGGCGTGGGTGGCCCGGGGTACGAACTCGGTGGGCAGGACGAGCCGTTCACCCGAGGGGTCCGCCTCACCGTTGATCCTGCGCACCAGCAGACGCGCGGCCTGGCACGAGAGTTCACGCAGATCGTGCCGGACCGTGGTCAGCCGGAAGACCTCCCAGTCCGCCATCGGCAGATCGTCGAAGCCGATCACGGTGAGGTCGTCCGGCACCCTGAGCCCGGCCGCGATGGCCGCGTTCAGCACACCGATGGCGACCACGTCGTTACCGCAGAAGACCGCCGTGGGCGCCTCACCCGCGTCGAGGAGGCGGGGCAGCGCCCGGTAGCCGGTGTCGTACTCGAAGGCCCCGCGCACCACGCGGCTCTCCGGCAGCCCGATCCCGGCGTCCGCCAGGGCCAGCCGGAAGCCGAGTTCACGCTCGCGCCCGGTCGTCGTATTGGCCGAACCGAAGATGCCCGCGACCCTGCGGTGCCCCAGCCCGGTGAGCACGTCGGCCACCAGGCGGCCACCGCCCTCGTTGTCGACGACCGACGCGTAGTCGCCCCGGGCGCCCGTGTCACGGTTGAGGAAGACGTACGGCATGCCCCGGCGGTCCAGCTGGGCCGGCAGCCGGGACTCGGTGGTGGCGGTCGCGAGCACCACACCGTCCAGGGACTGGTCGAGGAGGTTCTCCTCGGCCACCGCCTCGTCGGAGCGCTCCGTGATCAGCATCATCCGGTAGCCCAGGCGCTGCAGTTCGTCGTGGAGCGGGGCGATGACATGCGGGTAGAAGGGGTTGGTCAGATCGGTCACGATCACCCCGACCCGGCGGGTGGAGCGGGTCGACAGGGTCCGGCCCGCCTCGCTCGGCACGTAGTTCAGTGCCTGCGCGGCGCGTCTGACCTTCTCCCGCGTGGCGGCCGACACCCGGTGGTCGTCCCGCAGGGCCCGGGACACGGTGGGCTGCGAGACACCGGCCAGTCTCGCCACGTCGTGACTCGTGATCGCCATCGGCCCTCTTCCCTCGCACCGTCACGCCGGTCCGGCGCCCTATTCAGTATACGTATGTAACCCGTAGCGGTGTCACGCACACGACTCCTTCCCCGGTCCACGGGACCGAGGGACGCCGGTCCGACCGGCGCCCCTCGGTCACTTCCGTGCAGATACCGGGTCAGCGCCGCGCGGGTAGGCGGTCAGCACTGTGCGGGTGCTGACCTGGTCACTGCGCCCCGGAGCAGACACCCTGGACGGTCACCCAGATATTGCTGTCGGGGGTGGTACCACTGGCCACCACCCCGCCGGAGTAACAGCCGGGCGGAAGCCTGTAGTCCGCGTTCGCCCGGGCACCGTCCAGCGAACTGCTGACCCCGGTGACATAGACGTAGTAGGTGGACGAGTCCGCCAGCACCACTTTCCGCGCCGGCGCGGCAGCGGCGGCCGACGCCGGGACGGCCAGCGCCACCCCGGCGAGCAGGGCCGCCGCGACCGCGGCGAGTCTGGTCGTCGCGAGCTTTCCGTTCAAGGGGTCCTCCCCATCAATAGCCCTACGGCGCACGGTAGTTACGCCGCACGCAAAGGAATTTAAAGGGCGGCTCCTGACCCTGCAACAGCCGTTGCGTCCTGTGCAACACCTGGCGCGCACCGCCGCCCGGGAGAGGTGAGCGCCCCAGCCCATCCAGGGCGAGTTGCGCCCGCCCGGCGCCCCCACCGCGCAAGAACGAGACGCCCCCTGACCCTTGACAGCGCCCGGCCCAGGGTCTGTCATGGGAATGCATACGTATTCCAAGAGCGATTTTTCCGCGAGCCGTGTTCCTGGAACACGTGTTCGAGAGAGGGGTCAGTCATGCCCGATGTCGTCGTATCCACCGCGGAGCTCGGCCGCCGGACGGTCCGCCGCAGCGACTTCGTCTCCTGCAACCAGGCGTTCATCGACTGCCGTACGCCGGGCTCCGACCGGAAGGAGAACTACGCGATGATCGGCCCCGGCGTCTCGCAGGCCTCCGGCCAGCACGTCAATCTGCGTCTCCCGCACGGGTTCAACATCGGCGCGGCGGCCATGCCGCACGGCATCACCAACAACCTCCATCTGCACTACACGGCCGAGGTGTTCGTCTGCACGGCGGGCGAGTACCTGCTGCGCTGGGGCGCCGAAGGCACCGAGGGCGAGCTGCTGCTCAAGGCGGGCGACATCGCCTCCGTCCCCACCTGGATCTTCCGCGGCTTCACCAACACCGGCCCGGACGACGGCTGGATGTTCACCGTGCTCGGCATGGACGACACCGGGGGCATCATCTGGGGCCCCTCCGTGCTGCGCGAGGCGGAAGGCCACGGTCTCCACCTCAGCGCCGACAACGAACTGATCGACACGGTCGCCGGGGACGAAATCCCGGCCGGTGCCGAGCTGACCCGCCCCATGGCCCAGGAGTACATCGACCAGCTGCGGCGGTACAGCCCCGAGGAGATGAAGCGCCGCGTCGCGGCCGGGGACGAACTGGTCTGGTCCGAGCACCCCTTCCTGGACAGCACCCTGCCGGGCGGAGGCGTCCGGCTGAGCTGCGTCATCGGGTACGGCATGACCGAGGACCCGCACCAGGAACCCCGGATCTTCAACCCGCACGGCCACAACGCCGCCTGGCTGCGCGCCGAACCCGGCCGTGGCGTATCGCTGCACCGGCAGAGCGAGACCCAGACGCTGATCGTCAAGGACGGCGAGTGGGAGGTCACGCTGAACCGCACCGACCCGGTGACGGTGCGCCTGGGGCCGCGCGACATCCTCTCCGTACCGCAGGACGCCTGGCGCACCCTGCGCAACGTGGGTGAGACCGAAGGCGATCTGCTGGTGGTCAACTCCGGCGACGGCCGGGTCCGTCTGGAGTGGGACGACGAGGTCGTCAAGAGCGCGGCCGATGCCGGGATCGGCATCGACCACAACGGCTACATCGCCCCGTACGCGCTGCTGCCGCGCTCCGCGCGCCCCTGGTGACCGCCACCGTGCCCGGGAACCGTACGCACGGACCGCTGCCGCTGGTACTGGTCCCCGGCATGCTGTGCGACGGGAGTCTCTGGTCCGGTGTGGCGCTGCCCCAAGACCGCGAGGTCCGTCAAGTGGCCCTGGCGGAACCGGACATCGGGGCGCTGGCCGAGCGGGTGCTGTCCACGGTCTCCGGACCCTTCGTCCTCGCCGGGCTCAGCCTCGGGGCCATCGTCGGCTTCGAGGTGCTGCGCCGGGCGCCGGAGCGGGTCGCGGGCTTCTGCGCCATGTCGGCCAACGCGGCTGCGCCGCGCCCCGACCAGTACAGCTCCTGGCGGGCGATGGACGAGCTGATCGGCGCGGGCCGGTTCGCCGATGTGGTGGAACGGACCCTGCCCGGCATGTTCGACGTGCCCTGCCCGCCGCCCGGGTCCGCGCGGCGCTACCGGGACATGGCGTACGCGGTCGGCCCGGACGCCGCCCGCGCCCAGCTCGCCGCGCAGGCCACCCGTACCGACGCGTTCGACGCGCTGCGCACCGCACGCTGTCCCGCCGTCGTGCTGTACGGCACCCGGGACGCGCTGTGCCCGCCGGACTTCCACCGCGCGATCGCCGGCGCCCTGCCCGGTGCCCGGCTGCACGAACTGGCCGGGGCGGGTCATCTGGTGCCGTGGCAAAGGCCGCACGCGGTCTCGGCCGCCCTGCGGGAACTGCTCACGGCCGCCGACCGGGCTCAGCGGCCGGCCGTCCGTACGCCCACAGCTCGCCACTCCCGCCACTCCCGCCACTTTCCCGCATCCGCCGTCACACCCGCACCCTCACCCGCATCTGCCGTCACACCCGCCCCCTCACCCTCATCAGAAGAGAGCCGGTCCATGCCCCATTTCCTCAAGTCCCCCGTGCCCGCAGGCGAGGTCCGCGCGGCCCACGCGGACGTGGCCGACCGTGTCGGCGCCATCCTCGAAGACATCCGGGCGCGGGGGGACGAAGCGGTCCGCCAGTACTCCGAGAAGTTCGACAACTGGAGCCCCGGGTCGTTCCGTCTCGGCCCGGACGAGATCAGCCGGATCGTCGCCGGAGTGCCGGAGACCGTGCTCGACGACATCCGGTTCGTCCAGCGCCAGGTGCGTACCTTCGCGCAGGCGCAGCGTGACTCGATGCGGGACATCGAGATCGAGACGCTGCCCGGTGTGCGCCTGGGCCACCGGCACGTACCGGTGGCCGGGGCCGGCGCGTACGTCCCCGGTGGCCGCTACCCGCTGACCGCCTCGGCGCACATGACCATCGTGACCGCGAAGGTCGCCGGGGTGGAGCGGGTCGCCGCCTGCACTCCGCCGATCCGCGGTGAGATCCCCGCGGCCACGGTCGCGGCGATGCACCTCGCCGGCGCGGACGAGATCCATCTCCTCGGCGGCGTCCAGGCCGTCGCCGCGCTCGCCATCGGCACCGAGACCATCGGCCGGGTGCCGCTGA
This sequence comes from Streptomyces sp. NPDC059398, assembly GCF_042751845.1. Taxonomy (NCBI): domain Bacteria; kingdom Bacillati; phylum Actinomycetota; class Actinomycetes; order Kitasatosporales; family Streptomycetaceae; genus Streptomyces; species Streptomyces sp. NPDC059398. The sequence continues at coordinate 108,815 of NZ_JBHYWP010000005.1, forward strand.
TCGCCGGGCCCGGCAACGCCTATGTCGCCGAGGCCAAGCGCCAGTTGTTCGGCGAGGTCGGCATCGATCTGTTCGCGGGGCCGACCGAGATCCTGGTGATCGCCGACGAGCACGCCGACCCGTTCGTGGTCGCCGTCGACCTGCTCTCGCAGGCCGAGCACGGCCCGGACTCGCCCGCCGTACTGGTCACCACGTCGGAGGAGCTGGGGCACACGGTGCGCCGCCACATCGACCGGCTGCTGCCCTCCATGCCGACCAAGGACTACGCCGAGCCCGCCTGGCGGGACCACGGCGAGATCGTCGTGGCGGGCTCCCTGGACGAGGCCTACGAGATCGCGGACAGCTACGCGTCCGAACACGTCGAGGTCCTCACCGCGGAACCGCGCCTGGCCCTCGACCGGATGCGCGACTACGGGGCGCTCTTCCTCGGCGAGGGTACCTGCGTCAGTTACGGCGACAAGGTCATCGGCACCAACCATGTGCTGCCCACCCGGGGCGCCGCCCGCTACACCGGCGGCCTGTGGGTCGGCAAGTACCTCAAGACGGTGACCTATCAGGAGGTGACGGACACCTCCTCGTCGGCGCGGCTCGGCGAGGTGTGCGGGCGGGCCGCACGCGTCGAGCTGTTCGAGGGACACGCCCGGTCCGGAGACGTACGGGCGGCCAAGTACGGCAACGGCACGCTGCCGTGGAACGAGAGCGGCGCATGAGCGCCACGACCGCTGCCCCGCTGGCCGGGCGCACCGCACTGGTCAGCGGCGGCGGCAGCGGCCTCGGCAGCGCCATCACCCGGGCGCTGCTCTCCGAAGGCGCCCGCGTGGTGATCACCGGTCGCGACGAGCGCAGGCTCAAGGAGACGGCGTCGGCGCTCGGACCGGGCGTGGTCCACCGGGTCTGTGACGTCTCCGAGCCTTCCGCCGTCGAGGAGCTTGCCGGGAGCCTGGCCGGTGAGGAGATCTCGGTGCTCGTCAACAACGCGGGGATCGCGGGACCGGTGGCCCCGCTGGCCGACATCTCGGCGGAGGAGTGGGACGAGGTCTTCGCCGTCAATGTCCGGGGTGTCTTCCTGATGTGCCGCGCCTTCCTGCCCGCCATGGCCGCACGGGGCACGGGGGACATCATCAACATCGCCTCCGTGTCCGGGAAGCGCCCGCTGCTGCGGCGTACGCCGTACTGCGCGTCCAAGATGGCCGTCATCGGTCTGACCACGACACTGGCGGGCGAGGCCGGGCCCTCGGGGGTCACGGTGAACTCCCTCTCCCCCGGGCCGGTCGCGGGCCCTCGGATGGAGCGGAACTTCCGCCTGGAGGCCGAACGGACCGGCAGCAGCCGCGCGGAGGCGGAGGACGCCTTCGTCTCACGTGCGGCGCTGGGCCGGATGGTCACAGCGGATGAGGTCGGCGCCGCCGTGACCGCCATGCTCCGGATGTCCGGGCTGTGCGGGGCGGACATCGACCTGTCGGCGGGGATGGTGGCGCGATGACGGCGGCGGACACGGGCCGGCGCCGGTCCCTCAAACAGCGGCTGGCCTCAGGGGAACGCCTCTACGGCGCCCTGCTGCGGCTCCCGTCGGAGACCCTGGTGGAGATGGCGGGTGTCGCGGGCCTGGACTACGTGGTCATCGACTGCGAGCACGGCCCCGCCGACATGACGTCGCTCCAGAACCACCTGACAGCGGCTGCCGCACAGGGCATCGACGTACTCGTACGGGTCGGCACGTCCGAGCCCGCACTCGCGCTGCGCTGTCTGGACCTGGGAGCCGCCGGGATCATCCATCCGCACATCGACAGCGCGCAGGACGCACGGCGTGCGGTGGCGGCGGACCGCTACCCGCCGCTGGGCCGGAGAGGGTTCGCGACGTACAGCAGGGCGGGCCGCTTCGGTACGGTCACGGCGGCCGAGCATCTGGCCGCCGCAGATGACACCCTCGTCGTGGCGATGATCGAGACCGAACGGGCCTGTGCCGCCGCCGGGGAGATCGTCGCCACCGAAGGCGTGGACGCGGTGCTGGTCGGCCCGGCCGATCTGACGGTGGACTGCGCGTTCCCCGGTCAGGACGTCATCGACGGACTCATCGCCACGGCGCACCGGGCGGCCCGCGAGGCGGGGCGAGCGGTCATGACGATCGTCCCGGGGCCCGAAGGCGCACGCGCCGCGGAGCACGCGGGGGCCCAACTGGTGCTCCACAACATGGCACATGTCCTGATGGACACCTTCCGCACCCTCGCGCCGCCGCACCCCGCGGAGGGCGGCACCGGCTGCTGACAGCGGCCTGCGGACCCGTCGGGCGCCTCCGCCGCGGACCCGTCAGGCCCCTCCGGCGGCGTACCGAGCCCTCCGGGGTGTCCGAGCCCCTCTGAGCCCTCCGGAGGGGCCGGGCAGGCGGTCCGGGGACCGGTCCGCTGATCCGTCATGCCCCGGCTCGCGGACCCTCACGCAGCGGTTCGCGGCCCCTCGCGCACCGGCCCACGCCCCCCTGACGCACCGGTTCACGGACCGGGGCGAGCGGGTCCGTCCCACCTCTTGACGCCCCCCGCACCGCTCCCTAATGTTCGGCGGAAGTTCATACGTATGCATCACTGCACGTCCCGCAGCACGTACGCAGTATCGGCGCAGTACCGGCTCGAACGGAGAAGCCATGTCCGCTGTAGTGCCGCCCCCAACCGCCCCCGGCACCAAGGGAGTCGACCGGGAGAGGCGGAGTGCGATTCACCGGGCCATCGGCGCGGGCAGCATCGGGAACTTCGTGGAGCAGTTCGACTACGGCCTCTACGGCTATATGGCGCCGGTGCTCGCACCGACGTTCTTCCCCGACAGCAGCCCGGCCGCCGCGGTGCTGAGCACCTACGCGATCATCGGAATCGCCTGTCTGTTCCGCCCGCTCGGCGGCACCCTGGTCGGCCGCTGGGGAGACCGGGCGGGCCGCAAGAAGACACTGCTGTGGACGATCGTGCTCATGGGCGTGGCCACCGCCCTGATCGGCGCACTGCCGACCTATCAGCAGATCGGTATCCTCGCCCCGCTGCTCCTCCTGCTGCTGCGGGTGGTCCAGGGCATGGTCTCCGGTGGCGAGTACGTCGGGGCGGTGGCCTTCGTCGTGGAGTGGGCGGAGCCCGAACGGCGCGCCTACTACGCCTCGTACGCCTCGAACAGCTGCTTCGCCGGCATCCTCGCCGGGGCCGGTACGGCGGCTCTGACCAGCTGGCTCTTCGACGGTCCGGCCCTGGACTCCTGGGGCTGGCGGATCCCGTTCCTGCTCACGCTCCCGCTGAGCGCGGTCGGGATCTGGCTGCGCAGGCGGATCGACGAGACCCCCGAGTTCATCCGGGCGACGGAGAACGGCACCCAGGCCGTCGAGGCGCCGATCCGCAACGCGCTGCGCACCCAGTGGCGGCCGATCCTGGTCTACTGCGGCGTCTCGGTGATGCTGGCGATCCTCTCCTACAGCTGGGTCACCTTCTATCCCCAGTACCTGACCGGCACCCTGGGGCTGCCCCGCTGGATGGCACTGGCCTCGAACGCGATCTCGGTCGCGGTCCTCATCCCGCTGCTGCCGCTGGCCGGGATGCTCTCCGACCGGATCGGCCGCAAGCCGATGCTGATCACGGGAGCGGTCGCCTGCCTCGTCATGGTCCCGCTGGCCTACCGGGTCGGCGAGGTGGGCACGTTCCCCACCGCCATCGTGAGCCAACTGATCTACATCGTCCCGGAGTTCTTCCTCACCGGCATCGTCACCGTCTGCACGGCGGAACTCTTCGCCACGCGCTCCCGCTTCAGCGCGAGCGCCATCGCGTACAACAGCTCGTTCTCGGTCTTCATGGGCATCACACCGTTCGTCGCCGAACTGCTGGTGAGCAGCTTCGACACGATCTACGCGGTGTGGGTCTACCTCGCGGCGGCCGCGGTGGTGGCCCTGGTCGTGGTCAGCGCCTTCATGACGGAGACGTACCGCAGCCAGCTCGGGGCGGACAAGTTCGCCCGGTGACGCCCGCCGGCCCACCTCAAGATCTCATGCATACGCATACGCATACGCATTGACGCGCCATCAAGAGAAGGAGAATCCCATGCCGTTGGACCCCGTCGCCTACCACCCCTACACCGACCCGGACGACTTCATCCGTGAGGTGACCGACCGCATCTGGGTCGGCCGCGACATCTCGTACATCGTCGACAACTACGAACCGGACTCGATCGTCCACACAGGGCTGGGCACCGTCGTCGGCCGCGACGGAGTCATCGAGGGCAGCACGATGAGGATGGGCAGCACACCGCAGCACATCGGCCAGGCAGAGGACGTGGTGTGGGAGGCACGCGGCAACGACGCCTTCCTCAGCTCGCATCTGGTCTTCTCGGCCGACGAGCACCTCGTGGACGGCCGGAACATCCGCATCCGCAAGCGGACGGTCGCCAACTGCCTCTATCGCCGGGGCCGCATGGTCGAGGAGTGGGTGGTACGCGACGAACTCGCGACCTGCCTCCAGCGCGGCATCGACCCGGACGAGGCCGCACGCGCACTCCGGTTCCAGGGCTACAGCGGCTCCATGACGGACGAGCCGCCGAAGGATGTACTCCTCGCGGGCGTCAGTGGCCCGCGCCCGGACGACTTCCGGCCCGAGTGCGAGATGGTCCTGGAGTTCATCGACGAGGTCTGGACGCAGCGGCGGCTCCAGAAGGTCGACGACTTCATGGTGCGGGACCTCTTCCTGCACACGGTCGGCGACCGCACGGTCATCCGCCCCGAGCGGTACCAGAGCGACCTGCTGGCCATGGTCGGCGCCTTCCCCGACGCCCGCTTCTCGGTGCGGGACGTACAGACCAACTACGCCGAGCGGTACGCGGGTCTGCGCGTCGCGGTCCTGTGGACCATGCACGGGAGCTACCGCGGCACACCGGTCTTCGGCCGGCCGACCGACCAGCCCGTCACGCTGCTCGGAGCCTCCCAGTTCCTGATCCAGGGGGGTCGGATCGTACGCGAGATGCGGGTGTACGACGAGATCGCGCTGCGGGCCCAGATCAACAGCACCCGCGGGGACGGCCCGCAGATGGAGGCCAACATCTACTGAGCGGGCGGGAGCGTGACGGGGCAGCACGTACTTTCCAATCTGGAAAGTACGTGACACGATGGCAAGCCTCAGCCCGATCGTGTGCCCCAGGGAGGTCCGGTGTGACCATGCCGCCGCAGGAGAACGAGTACGTACGCCCCACGGCCGACGAGGGCATACGCCCCTCAGCCGCAGAACCGGCGGAGCACGCCGCGGGCGCCCTGCGGGACGTGGCGACGGCGCAGGAGCGGGCCCGGCTGCGGGCCGGGCTCTCCCCCGCGTGGTACGGACCGGCCGCGGCCGCGGCCGTGATCGTGGCGGGTGCGGTGCGGGCCTGGAGCGACGACAAGGGCGGTGCGGCCACGCTGCTGGCGCTCGCGGTGTCGCTCGTGGCGCTGGGCGTCGTCGTCGCACTCGCGCGGGCGGCGCGCAGGGGGGCCGGGGTGCTGATCGACCGGTCCTGGCCGGCCCGGCTGTGGCGGAGCCGGGTCGCGCTGCCGGCCGTCTTCCTGGCGGGCATTCTGGCCGGATGGCTGTGCCGGATCTTCGGCACGGACCTGGGCACCGCGCAGCTCACGGCGTTCGTCGTGGGCGGACTCGGCGTCTGGCTGACCTGCCTGGCCCGCAACGCGGTGATCAGGCGGACCCTGGCGGAGCTGGGGTGACCGGGGCGCCACCGGGACAGGGTGGGCCGACGCTGGACGAGACGATCCAGCATCCGACCCGGCTGGCCGTCGCCGCCTTCCTCTCCGCGTGTGACGAGGCCGAGTTCGCCGCCGTACGCGACGGCTGCCGGGTCTCCGACTCGGTCCTCAGCAAGACCGCGTCCGCTCTGGAGACGGCCGGTTACCTGGACATCCGCAAGGGCCACGTGGGCAAGCGCCCCAGAACCTGGCTCTCCCTCTCCCCCGAGGGCCGGCAGGCGCTGGACGACCATCTGACCGCACTCCAGAACATCGTGGCAGCGGCCCGGCAGACCGGCGCCCGGGAGCAGACCGGACACAGCACCGGCCAGAACACCGTTCACAGCAGCTGAGGCCAGGCCCCCTCCCGGGAGGGGGCTGAGGCGCGACCGGACTCGGCGTCAGAATCCCGCCAGCACCTTCGGGGCGCTCCGGCGAGATTGGAGCCATGACCACGTACATGCCTCTTCCCATTCCCGCCGACGCGCTCCGGGAGCTCCGCGTCTCCGACGACTCCGGGCGGCCCCCGCACCCGTACATCGCCCGCGAGGACGGTGACCCCATCGACTGTGTGGGCAGCCCGCTGCGCTGCTGTCTGCGGGCGATCGAGCCCGGTGAGCGGGTCGCTCTCGTCTCGTACGCACCGCTGCGCCGCTGGGCGGCCGCGAACGGCGCGGACCCCGGCGCGTACGACGAGGCGGGACCGGTCTTCATCCACGCCGGGGAGTGCGAGGGCCCGCGCACCACCGGCGGTTACCCCTTCGCGCGGCCGGGCGCACTGCGCACCCTGCGGCGCTATGACGCCGACGGGCACATCGTGGGCGGCCGTCTCTTCGAGATCCCGGAGGAGGCGGACGCCGGGTTCGACTCGGCCCTCGATGAGGCGTTCGCCGCCCCGGAAGTGGCGTTGGTGCACGTACGCGCCCTGGAGTACGGCTGCTTCCAGTTCGCGGTGCCACGGCCGTAGGCGGGTGTCCGTAAGACGGGGTCCGATGACCGTAGGCCCGTACGGCGACCGTACGCGGTACCGATGGCCGTAAGACCCCGTACCGGCGGCCTGAACCGGGCGCCCGATCCCCCGGGCGCCCCTCACCTCAGGAGTGCTGCTCCTCCGCGAGACCGACACCGCTCCGGCCGCCCGCCGGGGTGGCGGCCGGAGCCGTGGAGACCCGCCACGGACGGGCGACCGGCGGGGACACCGCCCGCCACCACGGGTCGGACGGGAGCTTGCCCGACGGCTCGAAGGGCTCACCGGCCCGGGGCAGCGCCACCGCCTGCCCGGCCTCCCCCGCGGCGTCCCTGGTCCACTCGCCGGGCTCGGCCCACGGGTGGGGGGCGAGGTTGAAGGTGCCCCAGTGGATGGGCAGCAGCGCACCGCCGGGCTTCCCGCCCTGGAGGTCCAGATGCGCCTGTACGCCCTCGGCCGGTGTCATGTGGATGTCGGGCCAGTACTCCGAGTACGCCCCGATCTGGATCATCGTGGCGTCGAAGGGGCCGTGCTCGGAGCCGATCTCGGCGAAGCCGGGGAAGTATCCGGTGTCGCCGCTGTGGTAGATCCGGTGCTCGGGCCCGGCGACGGCCCAGGACGCCCAGAGGGTGTGCTGCTGATTGCGCAGCCCGCGCCCGCAGAAGTGCCTGGCCGGGGTGGCGGTGAGCCGGATGCCGGCCACCTCGGCGGTCTCGTTCCAGTCCAGCTCGCGCAGCCGGGATGCGGGCACACCCCAGCGCTCCAGATGGGCACCCACGCCGAGCGGCACCGCGAAGACCGTACCCGTCCCCACCAGGGCCTTGATGGTGGGGAGGTCCAGATGGTCGTAGTGGTCGTGGGAGATCACCACGACATCGACGGACCCGAGAGCGGCGAGCGGCAGCGGCGCGGGGTGCAGCCGCTTCGGCCCTGCGAACGAGAACGGTGAGCAGCGCTGCCCCCAGACGGGGTCGAACAGCACCCGCGCGCCGTCGATCTCGGCCAGCACGCTGGAGTGCCCCATCCAGGTGAGCCGCAGCCCCGAGGCCGGCGGCTTCGCGAGGTCGGCGACGGTGGTGGCATGGACGGGAACGGTGCCCTCGGGATATCTGCGGGCCCGCTCCTCCTTGCGGAAGTAGACCTTCGCGAACTCGGCCATGGAGCCGGTCGGCCGGGTCCTGGCCCCCACCGGGTTCTGGAAGACGCCGTCGGCGAAGTTCGGCGAGCGGCGGATACGTGCCATCCGCTCTCCGGCCGGGTCCGCGCCGAAGCCCTCGGGCCGCAGCGCGCGGAGCCGGGGCGGCAGAGAACGGGAAGCGGGCACGGGGACCTCCAGGTGTGCGGTGTCGATCCATTATGTGCGGCGGGCACGACGGTGGAGGAACGGCCCCGTGAACGGTCCGCGCCGCCACCGGGTCACGGATCTGTCCCGCCGGATCCGTGCCGGGGCGTACGCGCTGTCGTCAGAGCGGCAGCAGGTCGGGGCGCTTGGCGGCGACATGGTCGCCCGATGACTCACCGCGGAGCCTGCGGCCTATCCACGGCACCAGATGCTCCCGGGCCCACTGGATGTTGTCGCGCCGCACCTCGGCCGATCCGCGTGGCGGCTCCGGGGGCCACGGCTGGTCCGGGTCCGCGGGGACGTCGAGGCCCAGCACCTGCGCGGCGCGCAGCGCGACACGGGTATGGCCCTCGGGCGAGAGGTGCAGCCGGTCGGCGTCCCAGGCGCGCCGGTCCTGGATGGTCTTGAGGGACCAGAGGTCGAGCACCGGGGCGCCGTGCCGTGCGGCGATGACCCGTACATGCTCGTTGTACGTAGCGATCTTGCCGCGCAGATGGCGCAGGACCGGAACACCCCGGGTGTCGAACCCGGTGGTCACCATGACGGTGCCGACCGAGGAGGTCAGATCGGCGAGTGCCCGCTCGAAGCGCTCGGCCGCGTCGTCCGGGTCGGAGCCCGGCCGGATGATGTCGTTGCCGCCGGCCGAGAAGCTGACCAGGTCGGGGGCGAGTTCCTTGGCCCGCGGGACCTGCTCGTCGACGATCTGGTCGAGGAGGCGTCCGCGTACCGCCAGGTTCGCGTAACGGAAGGTGTGTTCGGGGACGCGGTCGTCCAGGAGTACGGCGAGCCGGTCGGCCCAGCCCACGAAGTTCCCGTCGGGTCCGGGGTCCCCGACTCCCTCGGTGAAGCTGTCGCCGATCGCCGCGTACGACCCGATGATGTCTCTGTTCTTGATTGCCGAATCGTCTGCCACAACGGCCCATCCTGCACCTCACGATGTGACCTACGCGACCGTATTAAGGGGGTGACGGGCCGTGAGAAAAGCCACCTGGCCAGTTTGCCTAAAGACGGAATAAGGGGCGCCGTCCCGCCTCTCCCGGACACGATGCCTGCATCACGCACCGATGTCGTATCGTCGGAATTCCATCGTCAGAAGTCCGGGCCGTGACGACCCGGCCGGACCGTCAGGTCCACCACCGCGCCGGCGGCGGCCAGCCGCGCACCGGCAGGACACCGAGGAGCCCCGTGACGCAGCAACTTCCGCAGGTCCCGTCGGCAGAACCGGAGCTGGCCGGGGTCCGCAACTTCCGTGACGTGGGCGGGCTGCCGACCGCTGACGGCCGGCGGGTGCGCCGGGGCAGGCTGTTCCGCAGCGGCCACCTCGCGCACGCCACCGCCGACGACGCCGCCTTTCTGTCCTCGCTCGGGCTGCACACGATCTTCGACTTCCGCAACGCGGCCGATGTGGCCCTGGACGGCCGGGACGTGGAGCTGGCGGGCGTCCGCCATGTCAACATCCCGCTGACGGACCCGGCGGACGGCTCCGAGTTCTGGCGGATGGTCCGCGACGGCGACCTGGCCCAGCTGCGGAAGATCCTCTCCGACGACCGGGCCGCGGGCCGGATGGCCGAGTCGTACCGGACGATCATCACGACCAGGACGGCCGAGCACAGCCGGGTGCTCCACGCGCTCGCCGATGACAGCGTGCCGGCCCTGATGCACTGCGCCGCGGGCAAGGACCGGGCGGGTCTCTCGATAGCGGTGACGCTGCTCGCGGCGGGCGTGGAGCGCGACGCCGTCGAGGCGGACTACCTGAAGTCGAACGATCCCCGGCGGCGCTATCTGGTCAAGCGCAGCGACGAGTCGGCCAACCCGCACCACGACGAGGTGATGCAGCTGCTGAGCCCGCTCTTCGAGGCCCGCGCAGCCTATCTGGAGACGGCCTTCAGGGCCATCGACGAGACCTGGGGCAGCACCGACCGCTATCTCGCCGAGGGACTGGGAGTCAGCCAGGAGACCCGCGAGAAGCTGTGCGCCCGACTGCTCGAAGAAGCCTCCTGAGCCACCGGCGCGGGCTCTGCTACTGCTGACCGCCGAGCGTGAACAGCAGATAGACGAAACCGGCGAAGAGGTGGCCTGCCACCAGATAGGCGATCAGCCGGATGACGAGTCCTCTGGGGAACCGCTTCTCCTCGTGGGCGTCTGCGGGGGTGCCTGCGGGGGTGTCATCGCGCATGGCGGACCTCTCTCGTCGTCTCGTCGCCCTGTCGGACCGGGCTCAGTGCAGATCAGGCTTCAGTGCAGATCAAGCTTCAGTGCAGGTCAGGGCTCTGCAGCAGGGTGTGCATGAAGAGCAGCTCGGTCCCGCCCCGGGTCGCGGCCGCGATCCGGTGCGGGGTGAGCGAGTCGAAGTGGGCGCTGTCCCCGGGGTCGAGGTCGTGCGCCGCCTCGCCCAGGGTCAGCCGCAGCCTCCCGCTGAGGACGTACAGCCACTCCTCGCCGGGATGGACCCGTACGAGATCGCCCTGGGCCCCGTACGGCACCTGCACTCGCAGGGCCTGCATCGCCCGGCCCGGTGAACCGGCCGGGTGGTACGTCCAGCCGTCGGCCTCGACGGAGCCGCGGCGGCCGCCCCTGATGACGGGGTCCCGCTCCGGCGGCACCTCACCCAGCAGCTCGGAGACCGACGTACCGTAGATACGGGCCAGCGAGAGCAGCATGGGCAGCGAAGGCTGCCGGGCACCGGTCTCCAGGCGGGAGAGGTGCGCCGGGGAGAGACCCGCCCGGCGGGCCGCGGCCTCCAGGGTGAGCCGCCCGCGCCGGCGCAGTTCGCGCAGACGCGGAGCGACGTCGGGCAGATCCTCCTCGGGGGTGCTCATACGTCCATTGGGACAGCGAAATGCCTCAGAGGCAATTTTCTTGCCTCTGAGGCAAAAAGCGGTCGGGTCAGGCTCTCAGCGGTTGGCGACCGCCTGTTTCACCAGGGTCCGCCCGAAGTCCCACATGAGCCCGCCGCCGCCGTGCGCGTCGTCCATCACCGCGGTGAACGCCTCGACGAACCGGTCCACATCGGCCTCCCCGATGACCAGTGGCGGGATCAGTTTGATCACTTCCAGATGGTCCCCGGAGACCTGTGTGAGGATGCGGTGCTTCTGGAGCAGCGGTACGACGACCATCTGCGCGAAGAGCCCCTTGCGGGCCGCCTGGAGCATGGTCCACCGGCTGCGGAGCTTCAACGACGAGGGACGCCCGAACTCGATGCCGATCATCAGCCCACGCCCGCGTACCTCGTGCAGCAGCTCGTACCGCGGGATGAGCGCGGCCAGCCGGGACTTGAGCAGTTCACCGGTGGCGCGGGCGTGGGCGACGGTCTCCTCGTCCTCCATCACCGAGAGCACGGCGAGCCCGGCGGCCATCGCCTGGGCGTTGGCGCCGAAGCTGGCCGAGTGGACCAGCACCCGGTCCATGGAGGAGTAGACCTTCTTGAAGATCCAGTCCTTGCCCAGCGTCGCGCTGACCGGGACGTACCCGCCCGAGAGCGACTTGGCCACACAGACCAGATCGGGTTCTACGCCCTCCTCGTGCTGGTAGGCGTAGAAGTCGCCGGTCCGCCCGAGCCCCGTCTGCACCTCGTCGGCGATCAGCAGCGCCTTGTGCCGGTGCAGCAGCTCCTGGGCGGCGCGCAGGAAGCCGGGCGGAGTCTCCAGGACCCCCTTGCCCTGGATCGGCTCGACGACGAAGCCCGCCACGTCGCCACGCTTCAACTCGCGTTCCAGCGCGGCCAGATCGCCCATAGTGATTGCCGTGTCGGGCAGCAGCGGTGCGAATCCGTCCCGGAAGCCGTCCTCGCCGTTGACCGAGAGCGAACCGGTCGTCAGCCCGTGGAAGGCGTGCGAGCAGTACAGGATCCTGGGCTTCCCGGTGGCGTACCTGGCGAACTTCAGCGCCGTCTCGACCGCCTCCGTACCGCTGTTGCCGAAGAACACCCGGTCCAGATGGGGCGAGTGGGCCAGCAGCTTCTCGGCGAGCAGGCCGGGCAGCGGCTGACAGTCGAAGCGGGTCAGGTCGGCGAGTGAGGCGTCCAGGACATCGTGCAGCGCCTTACGGACGACCGGGTGGTGCCGGCCGAGTCCCATGACGCCGAAGCCCGCGAGCATGTCGAGGTAGTCGTTGCCGTCCGCGTCCCAGAAGTGGGCGCCATCGGCCCGCTCGTAGACGTTGTCGAAGCCGATGGTGTGCAGCATCCTCGGCAGCTGGTGGTTGAGGTGGCGGGTGTGCAGCTCGTAGCGCTCGGCACCACGCTCGGCGAGCAGGGCCGTCAGATCGAACGCCTTCGGTTCGAGGCCCTTGGGTGCGCCTTCCGTCATTCCGTCTTCTCCTTGGCTTTCAGGGCGGCGCTGATCCGTCCTGCGATCTCGATGGGCGTGAGCCCGATGTCGGCCAGCACCTCGGCGCGTTTGGCGTGCGGGAGGAACTGCTCGGGGATCCCGAAGGTCCGCAGCGGTACGTCGACCCCGCCGTCGCGCAGCGCCTGGCCGACCGCCGAACCCACCCCGCCGCTGCGGCTGTTGTCCTCGGCGACCGCGACCAGCCGGTGCCCGGCGGCGAGTCCGGGGAGTGCCCGGTCCACCGGTTTGACCCAGCGCGGGTCGACGACCGTGCAGCCGATGCCGCGGCCTTCGAGGAGTTCGGCGGCGCGGAGACAGACCGGGGCGAGCACCCCGACGGCGACGAGCAGCACTTCGGGCCGGGCGGCCCGGTGCAGTACGTCCATACCGCCGACCCGGCCGACCGCCGGGAGCGGCTCGCCCACCGACTCCTTGGGGAAGCGCAGTACGGTCGGCGCGTCGTCCACGTCGACCGCCTCCCGGAGCTGGGCGCGGAGCTGGTCGGCGTCGCGGGGCGCGGCTATCCGCAGCCCCGGTACGGCCTGGAGGACGGACATGTCCCACATGCCGTTGTGCGAGGGACCGTCGACGCCGGTGACCCCGGCCCTGTCGAGGACGAACGTCACCCCGCAGCGGTGCAGGGCCACATCCATCAGCAGCTGGTCGACGGCCCGGTTGAGGAAGGTCGCGTACACGGCGACCACCGGGTGCAGACCTCCGGTGGCGAGTCCCGCCGCGGAGACCGTCGCGTGCTGTTCGGCGATCCCGACGTCCCAGACCCGGTCGGGGAACCGCTCGGCGAACTCGGTGAGGCCGACCGGGTGCAGCATCGCCGCCGTGATCGCGACGACATCGGGCCGCTCGGCGCCGATGGCGGCGATCTCGGCGCCGAACACCGAGGTCCAGGAGGGGCCGCCGGGCGGGGCGAGCGGCGCGCAGGTCAGCGGGTCCATCACGCTGACCGTGTGGAAGCGGTCCGCCTCGTCCTCCAGGGCGGGCCGGTAGCCGCGTCCCTTCTCGGTGAGGCAGTGCACGAGCACCGGACCGTGGAAGCGTTTGGCCCGGTTCAGCGCCGACTGCACGGCGGCGATGTCGTGGCCGTCGACGGGGCCGATGTACTTGAGCCCCAGGTCCTCGAACATGCCCTGCGGTGCGAAGGCGTCCTTGAACCCCTTCTTCGCGCCGTGCAGCGATCCGTACAGCGGCTCTCCCACCACGGGCGTCGACCGGAGTACCTCCTTGCCCCAGGCGAGCGCGCGCTCATAGCCGTCGGTCGTGCGGAGGGTGGCGAAGTGGTTGGCCAGGCCGCCGGTCGTCGGGCCGTACGAGCGCCCGTTGTCGTTCACGACGATGATCAGGGGGCGGTCCGCGGCGGCCGCGATGTTGTTCAGCGCCTCCCAGGCCATCCCGCCGGTGAGCGCTCCGTCGCCGGTCACCGCGACGACATGGCCGGGCCTGCCGAGCACCTCGTTGGCCTTGGCGAGGCCGTCGGCCCAGCCGAGGACCGTCGAGGCGTGCGAGTTCTCGATGACGTCGTGCTCGGACTCCTCGCGGGCGGGGTAGCCGGAGAGGCCGCCCTTGCTGCGCAGTTTGGAGAAGTCCTGCCGGCCCGTCAGCAGTTTGTGCACATAGCTCTGGTGGCCGGTGTCCCAGAGGATGCGGTCGGCGGGCGAGTCGAAGACGCGGTGCAGTGCGATGGCGAGTTCTACCACCCCCAGGTTCGGCCCCAGGTGTCCCCCGGTCCTGGCCACTGCCTGGATCAGGAACTCCCTTATTTCTACGGCCAGTTCACCGAGTTCCGCCTCGGCGAGCGCCTTCAGGTCGTGCGGTCCCCGGATATTCTCCAAGATCGACACGCTCGGGCCCCCTCTCGGATTTCGTTCAGGTCACACACGCGGTACCGGCCGGTGGCAGAGGCCGCCGCCCGGACCACCGCGGGCACCAGGACCGGCGCGTGAGCGCCGAAGGCCGCCC
>NZ_JBHYWP010000006.1:0-20200 GCF_042751845.1 Streptomyces sp. NPDC059398
GCCCGCCTTCCCCCCCCCCGTGCGGGGTTCCCGGGGGTGGGGGGCGTCCCCCGGCGGGGGGGGGCGGCGCCCGCGGGCCGCCCCCCCCCCCGGACAGCTCAGAAACCGGTCAGAAACCGGCCAGAACCCGCACAGAGACCGCTCAGGGATCGTTCGGAAGCGACTCAGGGAAGGTCCGGGAACGGTCAGGAGAATGTCAGCTCCGGCTTGTAGAGGTCGATCCAGAGCGCGAGGTCGAGGGTGCGCTCCAGGCCACGGCGGGAGGCCTGGGTGATCTGCGGGACGTCCCGCTGTGCCGCACGGCGCACCCGGTCCGTGTCGACCAGGTCGAAGACCGGGTGGGACGGCCTGGTCAGGAGATCCTTCGCGTGTTCCTGGAGAGCGAGGGCGTACTTGGGGTCCTGGGTGGAGGGGTACGGGCTCTTCACCCGGTCGTAGACCGACTTCGGCAGCACATCCGCCGTGGCTTCCCGCAGCAGGCTCTTCTCCCTGCCGTCGAAGGACTTCAGGGACCAGGGGGTGTTGTACACGTACTCGACCAGTCGGTGATCGCAGAACGGCACCCGCACTTCCAGACCGACCGCCATGCTGGCCCGGTCCTTCCGGTCGAGCAGTACGCGCACGAACCGGGTGAGGTGCAGATAGCAGATCTTGCGCATCCGGTACTCGAAGTCGCTCTCAACGGAGAGCCGTTGGATGCCGGAGACGGCTCCCGCATAGCTGTCCCGGATGTAGCCGGGCAGGTCCAGCTTGGCGCTCAGGTCCGGGCGCAGTACGTCGGAATCGTCCCCGAAGTGCTCGGAGAAGCGCACCAGCCAGGGGAACATGTCGGCGTTCCTGGCGCCCTCGTCGAAGAACTGCAGGTATCCGCCGAAGACCTCGTCGGCCGACTCCCCCGAGAGCGCCACCGTCGACTGCTCGCGGATGGCCTTGAAGAGGAGGTACAGCGAGGCGTCCATGTCGCCGAAGCCCATGGGCATGTCGCGTGCGGTGATCATACGGGCGCGCACATCGGGGTCGGCCAGCGCGTGCGAGTCGAGCACGATGTCCCGGTGGTCCGTGCCGGATGCCTTGGCGACGTCGTGGACGAACGGGGTGTCGGGCGTGCCTCGCAGTTCGTCGGCGACGAAGTTCTCGGCCTGGCCTACGAAGTCGACGGCGAAGCTTCGGACCGTCTCGTCGGTCTCGGCGAGCTGGCGGGCGGCTATCGCGGTCATCGCGGAGGAGTCGAGTCCCCCGGAGAGGAGCGTGCAGCGGGGCACGTCGGAGACGAGCTGCCTGCGGACGATGTCGTCGAGGAGCGTCCGCACATGGGCGATGGAGGTGTCCTGGTCGTCGGTGTGCGGCCGGGTCTCCAGGGACCAGTAGACATGCCGGCGCAGCCCGCCGTGGTCGACGGTCACGACCGTACCGGGCTCGACCTCGTGCATCCCGTCCCAGAAACCGTGGCCGGGGGTCTTGACCATGGCGAAGAGTTCGCGCATCCCGCTGAGAGAGACCTTGGGCCGGGCCAGCGGATTGGCGAGGATCGCCTTGGGCTCGGACCCGAACAGCACGCCGTCCGGGGTGGGGTAGTAGTAGAAGGGCTTGATGCCCATCCGGTCACGGATCATCACGAGCTTCTGGTGGCGACTGTCCCAGACAGCGAAGGCGTACATGCCGTTGAGGCGTTCGGCCACCCCTTCGCCCCACTCCAGATAACCGTGCAGCACGACCTCGGTGTCGGACTCGGTGACGAACCGGTGCCCGCGGCCGGTCAGTTCACGGCGCAACTCGGTGAAGTTGTACGCCTCGCCCGAGTAGACGATGGCCACGTCGCCCTGGTCGGTTTCCACGGTCATCGGCTGGCGGCCGCCGGGCAGGTCGATGATGGCGAGGCGGCGGTGCCCGAGACCCGCAGAACCGTTGATCCAGGTGCCGCGGTCGTCCGGGCCACGGCAGGCCATCGTCTCGGTCATTGCATCCAATGTTTCGGACTCGGCTCGCAGATCACGGTCGAAGGAGACCCAGCCGGTGATTCCACACATGTGATTCCTCCTGCTTCCGATCACGTCCGGAGCCTCCCGCCCCCGCGTTGATCAGCGGAAATACGGGGCGAACGGGCTGCGGAACCGGATCAGTTGTAATCAGCACCTATGTGACGAGCGTGAGTCACACGACTGCATGCAGTCAACGCACGGTTAACATTGCGGCCCTCCCCGACCCAGCCATTTCAGCCGTCCAGGGCTTCCGGTCGCTGCGAGCCCTGCCGGAGGAACCCCTGTCCTGCGCACCTCGTGGCCGCACTCCCGACCAGCGGAACGATGAGATCAAGCCACAGGCAAAGACTTCCTCAATCCCGGCGACCGTCTCGTTTCAGCACCGGTCCGTGCGCCCCGACGATCCGGTCGGCGCGCCCTCTCGCAGCGGGAGACGGGTATGCCCGCAGTGCCGGGCTTGTTCTTGGAACGACGGCAACAGTGCGCAGCGCATGGCGCATTGCCGCTGATTCTCGGCACTGCTGCTGACTCCTGGGCTGCTGCTCACTTCCGGGCCACTGCTCACTTCAGGGCAACTGCCGGCTCCAGGGGCTGCTACCGGCGCTCCCCTGATCTGATCGCGTGCCGCCCGATGACAGTTCTCTACGCCTGACGCGCCGCGCCGGGGACGCGGATCTCCAGCTGTTCCAGGCGCTGTTGCAGCAACTGGAGCGCACCGCGCTGGCGTCCGGGCACCCGGCGGCGCAGCCCGGCCAGGTCCGGGGCGAGCGTGCGGATCCGGGCGGAATCCGATATCAGCCCCCACTCGTGGTGCGCCCGGTCCACGGCGGCCTCGACCTCTGCGTCGTCCTCGGCCTGGCCGCTCTGCAGACGCGCGCCGGCGGCCATCAGCCATAGTTCGCAGCTGCGTCCGGCATCCCCGGCCAGGTGGGCGAGGTCGGCCCGGACCTCCAGCCAGTGCAGTGCCTGAGCCGAACCCGGCCCGTACGCACGCAACGCCTCACTCTCCCAGGCGGCAGCCGCGGCAGCCGCTTCGGTATGACGCCCGGCCCGCGCCGCCGAGAGTATCGCGGGATGCGGATCGGGGGCGGGGTCCGGCGGCGTGGAGACCTGGACCGCGACCGCGGAGGGGACACGGACGGGCGCCGAAGCGGCCGCCCCGGCGGGGGCGGCCGTGCGGTGAGGCCGGTCCGGGGCTGAGGCCGGGCCGGCCGGGTCCGGGTTTGCATTCGGGCCGACCGGGTTCGGGGCCGAAGCAGTCTCCCGGCTGAAATGTCGCGGGGCCGGGGCGGTGTTCTGGCCCGCCGGGCCCGGGGCCGAAGCGATCTCGCGGCCGAACTGCCGCGGAGCGGAGGCAGCGTCCAGACTGGACTGCTGTGGAGACGGGGCGGTGCCCGGGCCGGACCGCTCCGGAGCCGATGCAGTGTCCCTGCTGAACTGTGTTGGCACAGCGGCCCGTTCGTGCTGCGGTACGAGGCCGGGGTCTGCGGCTGCCGGGTGGCCTTCGCCAGCACTGAACAGCAGCGCGCCATCGGATCCGCCCCGGCTCACCGCCAGTTCGTGGAGCTGGTGCATCGGCGGCCTCGCTCCGGTACGCCAGATCTCGGCTATGGCCTTCAGATAGGTGGGTCCGGGCACCGTGCGGCGTCCGGGGGGCGGCGCGACTCGCCCGTACAACCGTACGCCGGGCCCGAGGCCGAAGCCCTCGCGCGTGAGCTGTCCCCAGGCTTCCGTGTCCGCCACCAGGTCGACGACCACGGTCGCCGTACCGGGCGGCCGGACGGCGAGTTCCGTCGCGAGCCAGTGCCAGGGCAGCCCGCTGTAACGCACGGTGGCCGCCGTGGTGCGGGCCAGCGCGAGGTGCACCAGCCGCTGTTTACGGTCGAGTTGCAGCTGGCCCGCGATGTACAGATGGAGCGGACCGGGGGCGGCAGCGACGGAACGCAGCCGGGTCAGGACCGTCTGCGGATCCATGGGGTCCGCGAGTTCGACGACGGTCGCGAGGGGGGTCCCGGTCAGCGCGCTCGGGGGCACCGCCGCGAGCGACGCCAGCACGGAGGTCGCGTCGGTCAGACGGCCCCTGCCCTCCGGTGCGGCCGCGAGCAGCAGGGCGGTCCCCGGTGTCATGTCGTCCCCTTTGAACACCAGAACCGTATCCGGTAGAAGGTGTGATCAGTACCGCAGCCGGTGGCTTCGGTACACCAGTCAGGGCCACGGCCCCCTCGGCCGACCGGACTTCAGCGCGCCCGCTCCCGCACGACGGGAGCGGACCCACCGAACCTACAGCGGGTGACACCGTCATCCGCCCCGGCGGCCTCCGCCGTGCGCCACCGCCTCAGCCGGCCACGGCCGAGGACCCGGTCAGGAACCGGTCAGGAACCGCACCGAAAGCCAGGCAGCACGCCCGAGCCCGCCCGGGTCACTTCTTTTCCATACCGGCGATGATCTCGGCCAGTGCGCGCGTGACATACGTTTCACTGACCTCCTTGCTGACGCCGAGCCCGGAGAGCACTCCCGCGCCGTCCTCGAACTCAAGCAGGGCGAGCAGGATGTGCTCGGTTCCGATGTAGTTATGGCCGAGCCGCAGAGCCTCCCGGAAGGTCAGTTCCAGTACCTTGCGCACAGCGGCGTCGTACGGGATCAGCTCGGGCACCGTCTCCGCTGCGGGCGGCAGCGCGGCGGAGACGGCTTCGCGCACGGTATTCAGTGGCACCCCCTGCGAATTGAGCGCTTGCGCGGCAAGCGCTTCGGGCTCGGTCAGGAGCCCGAGCGTCAGATGACCGACTCCGATTTCGGCGTTCCCCGCCGCGCGGGCTTCGTCCTGAGCCCCCGTCACGACGCTCTTCGCGCGCGGCGTGAAGCGGTCGAATCCCTGGCTGGGGTCGAGGGTCAGGGCTTCACCTGCCCCCTTGGGGACGAAGCGCTTCTGTGCGGCCTGCCGGGTCACCCCCATGCTCTTGCCGATGTCGGTCCAGGAGGCACCCGATCGCCGCGCCTGGTCGACGAAGTGACCGATCAGATGGTCGGCCACCTCCCCCAGGTGGTCGGCGGCGATGACCGCGTCGCTGAGCTGTTCCAGAGTGTCGGAGTGGACTGCCTTGATGGCCTCGATCAGGTCGTCGAGCCGGACCGGATTCGTCATGGGCTGCGGATTCACCATGCGACAACCCTAGGTTGACAGCGTCGAGGGTGTCAACCTTTGGTTGTCAGCTCAGGGCGGGTCCATGGAGGTGACCGACCGGCTCACCGGACCCCTCAGGGACTCCGGACGGCGCCACTTCGCCGGCAACGGCCCCGCCCGGCCGCCCCCTTGCCGCCGCGACACCGTGACGGAAGCGCCGGACCGGTCGGCCTCCTCACCCGGCCGGGGGGCGCCCAGGGCCGCGCGGGCCTCCTCCAGTGCCAGGATCAGACTCGTCCTGCACCAGAGGATCTCGTCCGGATCGTCCGGCGCCAGCAGCCGCTCGACCACCTCCCGAGCCGCCGGGGAGTCCGGGCGCACCACCACCGGATCCGGCCGGAGCCTGCTCAGATACGCGCGCTCGTACGGATCGTCCACCACCTCCGCGAGCTGCACCGGATCGAGCGCACCGGCCAGCACGGCCGCGCGGGCCCAGGCACCCTCCGCGCGCCGTAGCAACAGCGCCTGCCTTCGGCCCCGCCAGTTCCGCGCACGCCAGCCCTCCCCGGCCTCCACCCTGCCGCGCAGCGCTTCCGGAGCCCGGCCGGTGAGCAGCGCGGGCTGGTTCACCGCGAACTCCTCGACCTCGGCGGCGAGATACATCCAGACCACGGCCCGGTAGCGGTTCAGCCGGAACGAAATTGGCGTGAAGCAGCCCGCACGGGCCAGCCGGGTGAACCTGGCCCGGCTGACACCGATGAGCCCGGCCGCCTCGGCGGTCCCGACCGTTCGCACCCGCTCCCGCAGTGCGTCCGGGAACCCGTCCATGGCCCTGAGCCGGTCGATCTCCTCCATGGCGACCCGGCGCCGCGCGCCACCCGTGTCCGTCGTGACCCTGATATGGCCGAGCTGGACCGCAAGCTCGAACCGGTCCCGCTCCAGGCCCAGTTCTTCAGCGGCCCTACCGAAGGCCAGCCCCTTCCCCGCGCCCCCTGCCGCCGCGTTCACCTTGCCGCGGCCCGCTTCGGTTACAGCCATGACGCACTCCCCCGTAAACGAACGAATACTCTCTGTGATCAGAGTAGCCGGGGGAGCCCCACGCCCGGCCGGCCTGTGGAAAACTCCCGAGGCCAGAGCGGAAAGCGCAGGTCAGCGCGGCATTACCAGGAATTACCAGGTCGCGGACGAAGCGTCGTCGGGCTGTCTGGCGGCGACGGCGAGATGCTCGCCGACCCGGTTGACGAGCAGGGTCATCTCGTACGCGATCTGCCCGATGTCGGCCTCGGCCGTACTCAGGACCGCGAGGCAGCTGCCCTCCCCCGCCGCGGTGACGAAGAGGATCCCCTCGTCGAACTCGACCATCGTCTGGCGGACGCCGCCCGCGCGGAAGTGCCGCCCCGAGCCCTTGGCGAGACTGTGCAGACCGGATGCGACGGCGGCCAGATGCTCCGCGTCCTCCCGCGCCAGTTCTTTGCTCACCCCGGTGACCAGGCCGTCGTTGGACAGCACCAGCGCATATCTGACGTGCTCGACCCGGCTCGTCAGGTCGTCCAGCAGCCAGTCGAGTCCCTTGCTCAGTGCCATGTCCCGGCCCTCCCCGTTGATTCCGTTCCCCGGTCCCCCGAACTCCCGCCAGCCTTCACCACAGCCGCGCTTCGGGCAAGGAGACGCGTTCGGGGCGATTTCGGTTCGCGACCCGGCCGTACACGACCGATGATGTGGTCATGGCACAGCAGATGACCGAAGACCAGTGGCGGGCCTTTGTCTCGCACTCCACCCGCACCGGCAAGCTCTCGACCGTTCGCGCCGACGGGAGCCCGCACATCGCCCCGATCTGGTTCGTCCTGGACGGCCAGGACCTGGTGTTCAACACGGGCAAGGACACCGTCAAAGGGCGAAATCTGGCCCGCGACGGACGCGTTGCCCTGTGCGTGGACGACGACCGCCCGCCGTTCTCCTTCGTCGTTCTCCAGGGCCGCGCGACACTGAGCGAGGATCTGGCCGATGTGGGGCACTGGGCGGGCAGGATCGGAGCCCGGTACATGGGCGAGGACCGCGCGGCGGAGTTCGCCGAACGCAACGGCGTGGCAGGCGAACTCCTCGTCCGGGTGCGGATCGAGAAGGTTGTCGCCCTGGCCGACATGGCGGAATAGGCCCCCTCGCGCACCAGGGCATCCGGCGCCCTCGGCCCCGGCGTACCGAAAACGGCCGTGGTTCAGTACACGCCTGCCCTGCGGACCAGCGCGCGCCACCACGCGGAACGTGCCGGGCAGTGTCCGGGCGCGCGGCGCCGCGAGGGGCCGCCCATGAACCGTCCGAGCCCGCGACACCACCCGGGACCGGCCCTGAACCGTCCGGGCGGATCCTGCCGTACGCCCTGGATATCGTTGAGAAGCCGTTCCTTCAGCCCGGCGGGAACCCCCGTCCGCAGCGCGATCCCGAGCCTCGCCGCCGTGGCGGACAGCTCGTCCGCCTCCTGTGAGCACGGCGGGCACTCGGCGCAGTGCGCCCGGAACCTCGCCCGCTCGTCATCGGCGAGCGCGTGCAGCGCATATGCACCGATCGCCGTATGCGCGTCATCGACCGCCACCACACCTCCCGGACGTCCGACCGGCCGAAGTACCGGTATCCGTTTCACCTCGTGTTCGGTGGTGGGAGAGCCGGGGATTGGTCGCGGACGCCACAGGGTGGCCCCGGGCCGGTTGGCAGAGGGGCACAACCAATCCGCCGGACGGTCGGTGCCGAAGAAGACACCGTGACGAAATCTCCCAGCACATGGATCCGCGTCCCACTGGCAGCGCTGTGCGGTCTGCTCTCGGGCTATGCGGCGCTCGCCGTGGCCGAACTGGTATCGGCCGCCGTCCGTCCCGAGTCGGGGCCGGTCGTGGCAGTGGGCTCCGCCGCCATCGACCGCACTCCTCCGGCGCTCAAGGACTGGGCGATCCGGCACTTCGGCACCAACGACAAACTGGTTCTGCAGCTCGGCATCCTCGCGGTCCTCATCCTTCTGGCCGCCGCGCTCGGGATACTGGCGCTACGCCACCGCCCGGTCGGCGCCGCAGGTGTGCTGGTCTTCGGTGTCATCGGCAGCGTGGCGGCGACGAGCCGGCCCGACTCGACCGGTTTCTCGGACGCGCTGCCATCGGTGGTCGGCGCGGTCGTGGCGGCGGGCCTGCTGTACTGGCTGGCCGGCCGGCTCACCCAGGGCGCAGCGGATCCGGGCCCGGCCGCCACAGCCGATCCGGCTCCGGCCGCCTCCGGCCAGGGCGACCGCGACGCTCCGGAAGGGGACCGGGACACCCCGGACGAGGACCGCGACGCTCCGGAGAAGGCGGGGCACGAGGAGGAGCGGGGCTGGGACCGCCGTGGTTTCGTCATCGCCGCCACCGCGGCCGCCGCGGTGTCCACCGGGGCCGGAGTGCTGGGCAGGTCGCTCAACAACGCCAGCGGCGGCGACGCGGTGGCATCCCGGAACGCGGTCACGCTCCCCCGCCCCGCCTCCCCCGCCGCTCCCGTGCCCAAGGGCGCCCAGCTGCGGGTCCCGGGAATCAGCCCCTTCATCACGCCCAACGACGACTTCTACCGGGTGGACACCGCCCTGGTCGTCCCCAAGGTCGATGCCGGCAGCTGGAAGCTGCGCATCCACGGCAAGGGCGTCACCCGGCCCCTCACGGTCGACTTCATGAACCTGCTGCACCGGGACCTGATCGAGCGCACCATCACTCTGACCTGCGTGTCCAACGAGGTGGGCGGGGCGTACGTCGGCACCGCCCGCTGGATCGGGGTACGCCTCACAGATCTGCTCAAGGAAGCGGGGGTGAGGCCGCCGTCCAAGGGCGGCCCGGCCGATCAGCTGGTGGCGCGCTCGGTGGACGGGATGACGATCGGGAGTCCCGTCGAGGACGTCATGGACGGCCGCGACGCGATGCTCGTGGTGGGCATGAACGGCCAACCACTGCCGTTCGAGCACGGATTCCCGGTACGGATGCTCGTCCCGGGCCTGTACGGATACGTCTCGGCCTGCAAGTGGATCAAGGACATCGAACTCACGACGTTCGACGACTACGATCCGTACTGGGTGAAGCGGGACTGGTCGAAACGCGCGCCCATCAAGACCGAGTCGCGCATCGACACGCCCAAGCCGTTCGCCCGCCCCAAGACCGGCGAGACCGTGATGATCGCCGGGGTCGCCTGGGCCCAGCACCGCGGGATCGAGCGCGTCGACGTCCGTGTCGACGACGGTCCGTGGAGCCAGGCCCACCTCGCGTCGCAGGACACGACCGACACCTGGCGCCAGTGGTCCTTCCCCTGGAAGCCCACGTCGTCGGGCAGCCACACCCTGACCGTGCGGGCGACCGACCGCACCGGAGAAACGCAGACGTCCAAACGCACCAACACGATTCCGAACGGCGCGAGCGGCTGGCACTCGGTCGTGGTCACCGCGGAGTGACCCCCGTGGCCCCGGCACCGGCCGGATCGGCATACTCGGCGGTACCCGAACCTCTCTGGAGCGACTGATGGCATCAACACCCGCGCCCGGCCAGGCCATTGCGGATTTCACCCTCCCCGGCGGTGTCCTCAGGGACGACGTCTTCGAGCGGCGGGACTTCGTACTGAGCGAGCAGCGCGGGCATCCGCTGGTCCTGGCGTTCTACCCCGGCGACGACACCAGCGTCTGCACCAAGCAGCTGTGCGCGTACTCCAGCGGCCTCGAAACCTTCACGGACTGCGGCGCCGAGGTCTGGGCCATCAGCCCGCAGAGCGTGGACAGCCATGAGGAGTTCGCCCGGAAGTACGGTCTCCGGATGCCGCTGCTCGCCGACACCGACCGGTCCGTGGCGCGGGCCCTCGGCATCGCGGCTCCGGGCATCGGCCTGCGCCGTGCCGTGTTCCTCGTCGCCCCGGACGGCACGCTCCACTGGAAGCATGTGGCGCTGCTGGGTGCCACGTTCCAGTCGACGGAGACGCTGGCCCGGCAGCTCGCCGGTCTCGGTGCGGCCGGGAGCTGACCCGGAACAGCGACGGGCAGACCGGGGCCCCGACGTAACCGGTGGCTGACCCGGTACGGCCACGGGCAGGCGCGTCAGCGAGTGGCAGCCTGCCGTTCGCGCCGCTCGTGCCTCTCGTGCCGGGCGCGCCAGTACGGATTGTCGTGCGGGAGGCCGCCGGACACCCGGCCGTACATCCCGAAGGTCATCAGCAGGAGTCCGACCACAAAGCTGAACAGGACGTTCTGCATGTGGAACGCCAGGAAGTTGGCGCTGGTGCCGATCAGTGCCAGGTTGACGAACCCGCTGATGATGAAGAGGACGCCGATGACCATGTTGAGCATCGACGAGATGTTTCCGCCGATGACAGAGCCCGCGAGCAGGATCAGGCCGATCACGATCGACAGGACGCTCAGCGCTCCGTTGGTGTTCAGTCCGGCGACCATGTCCCCGCCGGTGCTGAAGAACCCGATCTTGTCGATCATCCCGAGTATGCCGAAGACCAGCAGGGCGAGCCCCATGAGACCGGCCCCGAAGCGGTAGACCCGGCTCAGCTTGTGGTCGACCGGCAGATGCTCGTCCAGGACGAAACGGTTTCGGGGAGCGTGCGCGGTATGGCTCGTAGCCATCTCTGATCCTCCTCCGTTGCCGGCGGCACCCCACCCCGGTCGGCCGCTCAGGAGGGACCGACGGGCCGGTATGCCCCTTTTGCTGCTTTTCATGGTATTCGATGCGGTGCGACATGGAGATGGGAGCGGCCGGACGGGAGCGGCCGCATACCCGGCGCTCAGCCGTCCCGGGTCCTGGCCGGGGGATCATCTCCCCATGACCGATGACCACACACACGTCCAGGAGTTCTTCGGCGCCCGCGCCGCCGACTGGGACAGCCGGTTCCCGGACGACGGGCCCGCCTACGCGGCCGCCGTCGCGGACATGGGGCTGCGCCCCGGTGACGCCGTTCTCGACGCGGGCTGCGGTACCGGGCGGGCGCTGCCCGCGCTGCGCGAGGCGGTCGGGGCGGCGGGGGTCGTCATCGGGGCCGACCTGACGCCCGGGATGCTGGAGGCGGCGGTAAAAGCGGGGCGGCATCGCGACGCCCAGCTGCTGCTCACGGATGCCGCCCGGCTGCCCGTGCTCACGGAATCGCTGGACGCCGTGTTCGCCTCGGGGCTGATCGCGCATCTGCCCCACCCCGAGGACGGGGCACGGGAGCTGGCCCGCACCGTCAAACCGGGCGGCCGGCTTGCGCTGTTCCATCCGATCGGCCGGGCGGCACTGGCGGCCCGGCAGAAGCGCCGGCTCTCCGAGGACGACCTGCGCGGTGAGAGGCGACTGCGGGCGCTGCTCGCCGCCTCGGGGTGGCGGATGACCTCGTACACCGACGAGCCGGACCGCTTTCTCGCACTGGCGGTGCGCCAGGGCTAGCAGTCTCTGTTCGGACCGGGCAGGGCGCCCGGAGCCGGGTCCTGCGGGGCGTTCGCGGACAGCCCTATACCGCCTCGACCGCGGTACCGATGCCCAGTGCCACCAGGACCACGGCAGCCGCCCGTTCCAGGACGGTATTGACGCGCGGGCGGCGCAGCCAGGACAGCATGCGAGTCGCGAACGCCGCGACGAGGCTCAGCCAGAGGGCCGCGATCACGGCGTCGATGACACCGAAGACCAGGGTCATCGAGAGGGGTGCGTGGCCGTCGGGGAGGAATTGCGGGACCACGGCCACGAAGAAGATGCCCACCTTGGGATTGAGCACACAGCTCAACAGCCCCTGCCGGAAGGCCCGTCCATGGGTGGGGGCGAAACCGGCCGGCTCCCGTACGCCCTCCAGTTGGTCCACGGCGCCGCGGCGCGAGGCCCACAGGCTCTGCGCACCCAGGAAGACGAGATACGCCGCACCGGCCAGCCGCACACCAACGAGCGCCGCGTCCCACCGCTGCAGTGCCGCCGCCAGTCCGACGGCGGCGGCCACCGCCCCGGCGAGCGAGCCCGACGCCGCTCCCAGCGCGGTGGCGATCCCCGAGAAGCGGCCGACCCGCATGCAGTTGCGCAGGACGAGGAGAGTGTCGGGGCCGGGTGCCACCGTGACCAGCAGGGCGAAGAGAGCGAAGCTGACGAAGGCGGTCGTCACGGCAGGCCCCTGTCCTGGCGGGGAGAAACGGAAACGGAGCCGCACACCCCGCTCCGGTCATCCTAATCGGCACAGGACCGCCGGACAGGCCCCGGGGCGGCGCTGCGGACGCGGCGGCCGGCGGCCCGGCACCGATGCATCACCGAGGCTTCACAAGCGGAGAACTTTCCTCCGATTCACCACTCGACGGTGGCGTTACTGACTGGTTAGGGTGCGCCGACGACTGATCAACAGGAGGCTCCAGTGACGGGGACGGCCGATACCGGCGACGACGCACTCTATGTCCTGACTGCGGTTCTGCTGACCCCAGCACAGTTCCCGAGCGTGCTCGGCGACGACTTCCCCTCGGCCTGCCGCTCGCTCGGGCTGGAGACCCGTACCGACGGTTACGGGATGGTCCTGGGGCAGGACGGCACGGGCGCGCGGTGGACCGTGGTCATCGACGATGTGTCGCTGGTCGCCGTGGCCATCGCGTCCTGGGACTGCGGCATGGAATACGACCTGTCGCCGGACGACCGCTCGATCGTCGCCTCGCTCCCGGGATGGCCGCTCGATGTCGCTGTCGCCGCCCCGGGAGTACCCGCGCCGCACGACCCCTTCGATCTGCCCGAGGGCGTCCCCGCTCCGCTCTCGCCGCCCTCGTCGGACGTCTGGGGCCCGGCGCAGCGCCGACTCGGCGCCGACGAGATCGCGCTGCAGTGGACACAGTGGCGGGACCAGATCGGCGAGGACGAGATCTTCGTCCCCGTCGCTCCCGCAGAATCGCCCGCCCCGGAGGCGGCAGGGGCCCAGGAGCAGCGGCTGGGGCAGCGGGAGGAGCAGGGCGAACGCCAGGAGCCCGCGAGGGGCCAGGAGCCCGCGAGGGGCCAGGAAACCGGCTCTTCCGGGGCTTCGGCGGAACCGGGAGAGCGCACGCATTCCACGGGCCCCGCAGCCGACTCCGGTGCCGAAGCCGACTCCGGTGCCGGAGAGCGGAAGCCGGGCCCTGTCCGCCACGTCATCGACGAGCTGCGGGCCTATCTGGACACACCGCCACCCCTCGGGCGCATCAGGTCGGCCTTCGCGCCGGGCGGTGCCCGCACGCTGCGCGCGGACGGCCCCGGCTGGTCACTGGTGGCCAGGACCGACGACATGGCCTTCGTGCTCCTCGACGACCAGCCGGGCGATGTGGTGCCGATCGGCAGGGGCCCTGCTCTGCCGTCGCTCCTTGAGGCCCTGGAGAAGCTGGCGGTGCGCCCCGCCTGACCGGGACAACGGCGGGCTCCCCCCGCTGGATCCGGGCAGCACTCCGTACAGCTCCGGCGGATATGCGGTGCACGGCCCCAATGGCCCTGCGCACCCCGGCCGGGGCCGCATCCGCCGGGGCCGCATCCGA
Source organism: Streptomyces sp. NPDC059398 (assembly GCF_042751845.1). Lineage (NCBI taxonomy): Bacteria > Bacillati > Actinomycetota > Actinomycetes > Kitasatosporales > Streptomycetaceae > Streptomyces > Streptomyces sp. NPDC059398. The sequence goes on from NZ_JBHYWP010000006.1 coordinate 13,589, forward strand.
CGGGGCCGTGGATCAGCGGCCTATCTCCTTGCGGGTGATCCTGCGCAGCCTCCTGCGCTGGCTGGGGTCGAGCAGCAGATAGGCGACCACAGGCACTCCGACCAGGACCAGCAGCCCCGGAAGGAATCCGATGAGCATCATCAGGATGATGCCGGCGACCACGCCGCCGACGGCGATCATTGCGGGCTTGGACATCAACGCCTCCTCAGCGGCTGATGCCGCTCTCTCTATTCAGTAAAACGCACGGGTGTGCCCAGCGGTTCCGGCCCGGGTTTGGGCCGGGGTCTGGGCCCGGTTACGGCCCGGGTTCCTGCCCGGCGCCGCTAGGACGCGCGCAGCGGCTCTCCGACCTCGTGCATATGGGCCAGCGCCTGCCGGTAGGAGTCGATCAGGGAGGTCTGCGCGTACGGCATCCCCAGCGACCGGCAGTGCGCGCTCACCAGCGACTGGGCGAGCCGCAGATGGGGCCTGGGCATGCTCGGGAAGAGATGGTGCTCGATCTGGTAGTTGAGCCCACCGAGGAACCAGTCGGTGAGCGGCCCGCCCCGTACGTTGCGAGAGGTCAGCACCTGGCGCTGCAGATGCCCCCAGCGCTCGCCGTCCGGGTCAGGCATCTCCATACCCTTGTGGTTCGGGGCGAAGGTCATCCCGAGGTGCAGCCCGAACAGGGCGTGGTGGACCAGCGCGAAGACCACGGCCTTGCCGGGGGACATGGCTGTCAGCAGGAGTGCGGCGTATCCGGCGATGTGCGCCAGGAGCAGCAGGCCCTCGACGGCCTGTTCGCCGTCCGGCCTGCGGCGCCCGTCCCGCTTCTGCCAGGTCAGCACCGTCCGGAATCCGGAGACCTTCAGGGCGATGCCTTCGAGCAGCAGCAGGGGGAAGAAGAGCCGCGCCTGGTTACGGGTGAGCCAGCGGGAGAGGCCCTCGCGCTCAGCCGCCTGCCGCTGTGTCCAGACCATGACACCGACACCTACATCGGGGTCCTTGTCGACATGGTTGGGATTGGCGTGGTGACGGTTGTGCTTGTCGTTCCACCAGCCGTAGCTCATACCGAGCAGCAGATCGCTGTGGAGGAATCCGACAGCCCGGCTCACCCTGCGGTCGCCGGATATCTGCGCGTGTCCCGCGTCGTGGCCGATGAAGGCGGTGCGCGACCAGAGGACGGCCAGCGGGAGCGCCAGCAGGAGGGTCCACCAGGAGTCACCGGCCAGGATCACGGCGGCGGCCGTCGCGGCGAGGGCCAGCAGGTTGGTGCTCATGCTGAGGAGATACCAGCCGGTGCGCCGCTCCAGGAGCCCCTGCGCCTTCACCGCTCTCAGGAGGGGGGCGAAGTCGCTGCCCGTCCTCTGCTCGGGTTCCGCGAGCAGTGCGGCGGTCTGTGACATGTCGGTCTCCGGTCTGTTGGCCCCTGCGCTGACCTCATAAAACGTAGAGTTCAGGGGTGTCGCGGACCATGGCGCCACCACCCGGCCGTGTGAGGGGGCCAGCCCCCGGCGGAAGAGGGGGTGCTACCCCCACCCTGTGCGGAACCGGTTCTGCCGCATCCGCGGAACGTCCCCGCCGGCCTCTGCGATGAGGTACTCTCAGCGATCCCGAACCGCAGTAGTCAAATTTGAGGAATGCGCTATCGCTGTGCAAGGACTCTCCACGGCAACGCTCTCCACAACGCTCTCCGAGATCTCCCCGCTCTCCCGCTGCTCCGCGGCCTTCCTGCCTGCCGACCCGGCGCGTACCGGTCGAATCGCCTTCTGGTGCCCCGACGGGAGCGAGCCGCCGACGGGGCCTGGCCCCACCGAGGAACTGCTGGTCACCGATGGCGGAGCGCATCCGTACCCGGTGCGTGCGACGGTGCTGACCGTACGGGAGGCCCTGCCCGTGCTCACCCGTGGCCGGGCCGGGCCGCAGGCGTCCGCGGCCGTTGCGTTCTGGGGGTCTTCCGCGCTGCTCGCGCTGCAGCTCGCCGCCCGCGGGCGGCTGCTGCCGGGGCTCAGCGCCGGTGGCTACGAGACCTGGCGGGCAGGACCGCTCGACGCGGCGGATCTGGTCCGTGTAAGGGAACTCGCCGCGGCCATGCCGCCCACCGCACGCGCGGTAGTGCCCGACCCGGCGTCCGGCCCCGTACTCCTGCCCGCGTCGGAGCCGTTGGTGCGCGCTTTCCTGGACGCCGTGGCGGACGGTCTGCCGCGGACGCCCGCCGCGTCCCTGGCGGCGGGAAGCCCCGCCTTCACAGCCGACGGACCGATGAAGCTGCCGGAGCAGCAGGCCTGGGCCGCCGATGTCGCAGCCGGGCAGGACGCCGGTGTCCGGATCTCCCTGCGGGTGGAGGTGACCGGGCTGTCCACCGCGGACGCGGAGAGCGGCGAAGGGCCGGCCTTCCGGGCGGTGCTGCAGATGCACGGCGTCGGCGATCCCTCCCGCACGGCGGACGCCTCGGCCGTCTGGGCGGGATCGGCACCCGGCTTCGGCCCGCGGGCCCGGATGGACGCCCTGCTCGCCCTGCGCCGGGCGGCCCGCGCCTGGGCGCCGCTCACACCTCTGCTCTCGGCCGCCGTGCCCGACGCGGTCGAGCTGGCCGACGAGGAGGTCGCCGAGCTGCTCGGCGAGGCCGCGCGGGCGCTCTCCGCCGGAGGGGTACGGGTCCACTGGCCGAAGGAGTTCTCCCGGACGCTCACCGCGCGGGCCGTTATCGGCGCCGCGGACGACAGCCCCGGTCCGGCCACCGATGCCGGTACCGGTAGCGCACGCGTGACCGCTACCGATACCGCACGCGCGGCCGGGAACCACGCAACGGACCTGCCGTCCATGCTCTCCGCCGGCTCCCTGTTCGCCTTCGACTGGCGCTTCACCCTGGGTGATCAGCAGCTGAGCCGCGCCGAACTCGACCAGCTCGCCGAGGCGAGCAGGCCGGCCGTGCGGCTGCGCGACCGCTGGGTGCTGATCGACCCGGAGGAGATGCGCCGCGCCCGCGACAGCAAGAGCCGCGCCGTCGCCCCCATCGAGGCGCTGGGGGCCGCATTGGCCGGCTCGGCCGATATGGACGGGCAGCAGGTGGAAGTCACGGCGACCGGCCCGCTGGCACGGTTGCGCGACCGCCTCACCGACCCGGAGGGCACCGGACAGCAGACCGTCGGACAGCCGGCGGCGCTCCAGGCCGCCCTGCGTGACTACCAGTTGCGCGGACTGAACTGGCTGCACCGGATGACCTCGCTCGGTCTCGGCGGCTGCCTCGCCGACGACATGGGGCTCGGCAAGACCATCACCCTGATCGCCCTGCATCTGCACCGGCAGGGCGACCCGGAATCGGCGGGCCCCACCCTGGTGGTCTGTCCAGCCTCCCTGATGGGCAACTGGCAGCGGGAGATCGAGAAGTTCGCGCCGGGCACTCCCGTACGCCGCTTCCACGGCGCGGCACGGAGCCTGGAGCACCTGGCCGACGGGGAGTTCGTCCTCACCACCTACGGCACCATGCGGCTGGACGCCGAACGGCTCGCCGGTGCCCCGTGGGGTCTGGTCGTCGCCGACGAGGCACAGCATGTGAAGAATCCGTACTCCGCAACGGCCCGGCAGCTGCGGACCATCGCCACCCGGGCCCGGGTGGCTCTCACCGGCACCCCGGTGGAGAACAACCTCTCCGAGCTGTGGGCGATCCTCGACTGGACCACACCCGGTCTGCTGGGGAGGCTGGGCGCGTTCCGTACGCGCTACGCCCAGGCCGTCGAGGGCGGGAACGACCCGGCGGCCACGGAACGGCTCGCCCGGCTGGTCGCGCCGTTCCTGCTGCGCCGGCGCAAGTCCGATCCGGGAATCGCGCCCGAGCTGCCGCCGAAGACGGAGACCGACCGCGCGGTGGCACTCACCAGGGAGCAGACCGGTCTGTACGAGGCGGTGGTACGGGAGACCCTCGCGGAGATCTCCGCGGCCGACGGTTTCGCCCGCCGCGGTCTCGTGGTGAAACTGCTGACGGCGCTGAAGCAGATCTGCAACCACCCCGCCCAGTACCTCAAGGAGGAGCAGCCTCTCGTCCAGGGCCGCTCGGGCAAGATCGAGCTGCTGGACGAACTGCTCGACACGATCCTCGCCGAGGGCGCGGGGGTGCTCGTCTTCACCCAGTACGTGCGGATGGCGCGGCTCATCGAGCAGCATCTGACGGCCCGTGGGGTGCCCACCCTGCTGTTGCACGGCGGGACGCCGATCGCCCGGCGCCAGAACCTGGTGGACCGCTTCCAGGCCGGCGAAGTGCCGGTGTTCCTGCTGTCGTTGAAGGCCGCGGGCACCGGGCTCAACCTGACCCGGGCCGAGCATGTGGTGCACTTCGACCGCTGGTGGAACCCGGCCGTCGAGGCCCAGGCCACCGACCGTGCCTACCGCATCGGACAGAACCGGCCCGTGCAGGTCCACCGGCTGATCGCCGAGGGGACCATCGAGGACCGGATCGCCGGCATGCTCGACCGCAAGCGCGAACTGGCCGATGCGGTGCTCGGCGGCGGTGAGGCCGCGCTGACCGGGCTGACCGACGCCGAACTGGCCGATCTGGTGGAGCTGCGAGGGAGTGGACGATGAGTGGTACGGACGCACCGGAGCGCACTTTCGCCGCCCTGGCACCGCGTGAGGGCCGTGCTTTCGCCGGAACCTGGTGGGGCCGGGCCTGGCTGAAAGCCCTGGAGGACACGGCTCTCGACGGCGGGCAGCTGAAGAAGGGCCGCGGATACGCCCGCCGGGGCGCCGTCGGAGCGATGACCGTGCGGCCGGGGCGGATCACCGCTGTCGTACGGGACCCGGACTCGGCGCGCTACCGCAGTGATGTGCTGCTGCAGCAGCTGAGCGACCAGGAGTGGGACCGGTTCCTCGGGATGGCGGTGGAGAGCGCGGGGCACATCGCGGCGCTCCTCGACCGTGAGATGCCGCCGCACCTGGTGGAGGACGCAGCAGCGGCCGGGGTGGAACTGCTGCCGGGGCCCGGTGATCTGGAGCCGGAGTGTTCCTGCGACGCGTGGGACCACTGCCCGCACACGGCCGCGCTCGGCTATCAGGTGGCGCGTCTCCTCGACGAGGATCCCTTCGTACTGCTCCTGATACGCGGACGGGGTGAGCGGGAGCTCCTTGACGAGTTGCAGAGGCGCAGCGCGGGCCAGGCGGCCGGCCAGGCGAGCGCCGGGGCGTGCGGGGAGGACGACGAGCCGGGGGGCGTGCGGGCCGACGAGGTGTTCGCGGCCCTGGCCACATTGCCGCCGCTGCCCGCGCCGCCGCCGGTCCCGGACGCACCGGGCCGGCCTCCTTCGCTGGAAACGGAGAGCGGCCCCGGGCCGGGTCTGGACCCCGGAGCGCTGGAGTTCCTCGCAGCCGACGCGGCCCGTAGAGCAGCGGTCCTGCTGACCGAAGCGCTCTCCCCGGGCCATGAACACCACCCGCTGACAACGGAGTTGACGCCGCAGCAGGATGCCGTACGGCTGGCCGTCGCGGCCCCGGACGCGCGGCTGGTGGAACGTCTCGCCGCAGGCTCGGGCCGGAGCCGCGCCGGGCTGGACATGGCCGTCCGGGCGTGGCGCTGCGGCGGCCCGGCCGCGCTCTCCGTACTGGAGGAACGGTGGACCCCGGACCCCGAGGGACTGGCGCGGGCACGCGCCCAGCTCGACGGGGCGTGGGAACAGGGGGCCTGTCCGCGGTTCGAACGGGAGGACAACCGCTGGACCGTGGTGGGCGCCGGTGCACAGCTGCGCTACGCACCGGACGGGCGCTGGTGGCCCTATCGCGAGGAGCGGGGCGGCTGGGTCCCTGCCGGGCCCGCCGATCCGGACCCGGCGACGGCGCTGGCCCTCACGGCCGAGGACGGGTGACACCGGCGGCGGGTACCGGAGCGGTCGTCACCCCCGAACAGCGGGTAGTGGGGCGCCCCTTGCCGCCGAAGGACGGGAGGGAGCGGCCCCCGGTCACCGGCGCACACGGCCATGATCCCTGCGCGCCGGGAACACCGGTCCGCGCACCCGCCCTCCCGGGCGATTGAACGGCCTGTCTGACCTGCGGCAACGTAGTCCGGGCCGGTTCAGGGGAGCGGAGAGCGGCTGCGCTCCCCTGAACCGGGTCCAGCGATTCCGTCATCCGGACCGCAGTTCATGAACGGGAGAGAGACATGATCCGCAACGGTACGAAGCGCGCACTGGCCATCGGCGGTGTGAGCGCCGCCCTGCTCGGTGCCACGGTGCTGGGCGCGGCGCCCGCACTGGCCGACACCTCGGTCACCGCGTGGACGCACGGCAGCGTCCACGCCGGGCCGGCCTCAGGTGAGCGCGTGGTGAGCTACGTGAACGCCAACTACAGCTACAACGCGGCCTGCTGGCTCGAAGGCGATCTGGTCCGCGACAAGGGGATCAGCAACCGCAACTGGGTGCGGCTCAAGCTCAACAGCGGCGGCGTCGGGTACGTCAGCGCGATCTACCTCAAGGGCAACGACAAGGGCAATGTGCCCAACCACTGCTGATGCGGGGTGATCCGGGCTGACCGGGCCGATCCGGGCCCGTCGCCCTCGCCCGGCGATGACGACGGCGCCCCCCCACACCCGGGGCGGCGCGCGCCGCCCCCCCCCCCCCCCCCCCCCCCCCCCCCCGCGCGCGCACC